>JBAXUD010000139.1:0-7614 GCA_037129875.1 Mycobacteriaceae bacterium | reverse complement strand
CGGCCGGGAACGTCGGGCACTTGGCGGCCACGTCGTTCGCCACGGGCTCGGTCGTGCGGAACAGCCCGACGTAGGCGGGGAAGATGTTGGCCAGCTGGTCGACCTCGGCCTGCCGCTGATCCGGAGTCTTCTCCAGTAGCAGGTTCATGTGCCGCACGATCTCGCCCTGGACCCACGGCGACTCGCTGTTGTACTTCTCGACGATCCCGCCGTAGGCGATCGGATCGACCACCTTGGTGGCGGCCATCAGCTGGTCGAGCGAGCAGGTGGTGTTCAGCATGGCGGGCGGCACGGCGTCGGGATCGGCGGCCGAGACGGCCGGGAAACCGAGCGCGCCGACGGCGATGGCGCCGGTGAGGAGGCTGGCGCCGCCAAGCGAGCGAAGAGTAGTCATGAGGGGAGAACCTATCCCAGCTGCCGCTACCGTCAAAAACGGCGACTACCTAGGCTCCAGGCATGAGTGACGCACCTCACCGCCCCCCGCTGGACGTCGACGGGGTGCGCCGCGATCTGGTGGGACCGGGCCGGGCACTGCGCCGCCTTGAGGTGGTGGAGACCACCGGGTCCACCAACGCCGACCTGTTGGCACGGCAGGCCGCCGGTGACGACATCGACGGGGCGGTGTTGGTCGCCGAGCATCAGAGCGCCGGGCGCGGCCGCCTGGGACGCAGCTGGGTCACTCCCCCGCGCTCGCAGATCACGCTGTCGGTGGGGGTCGACGCCGGCGGGCTGCCCCCATCCACCTGGGGCTGGCTGCCGCTGCTCACCGGTGTCGCGGTGACCGACGCCGTGCACGCCACCACCGGCATCGAGGCGGGTCTCAAGTGGCCCAACGACATCCTGGTCGGGGCCGGCAAGCTCGGCGGCATTCTGGCCGAGGTGGCGGCGCCGGCCCCGGTGATCGTGGTGGGCCTGGGGCTCAACGTGACCCTGACGGCCGAGGAGGCACCGGATTCGCGGGCCACCTCGCTGCTGATGCTGGGTTCGACGATGCTGGACCGCACCGCGCTGCTGGGCAGCATCCTGGCCGAATTGTCCGCGCGCATCGACCGCTGGCGCTCAACTGGCGGAACAGATGCACGTCTGGTCGCCGATTACCGGGCCCGTAGCACCACGCTCGGTACCAAGGTGCGCGCGCTGCTTCCCGGCGGACGCGAAATCATTGGCACGGCAACCGATCTCGACGAACTGGGTCAGCTGCACATCGACACCGGCGCGCAGACGGTCGCGGTCTCCGCGGGCGACATCACCCATCTGCGGCCCGCCGAGGCGGCGGATTGAAGCGTCAGCGCAGCAGCGCGCGAGACATCACCACACGCTGGATCTGGTTGGTGCCCTCGTAGATCTGCGTGATCTTGGCGTCACGCATCATCCGCTCGACCGGGAAGTCCACGGTGTAGCCGGCGCCCCCGAACAGCTGGACGGCATCGGTGGTGACCTCCATCGCGACGTCGGAGGCGAAGCACTTCGAGGCCGCGGAGATGAAGCCGAGATCCGGCTCGCCGCGCTCGGCCCGGGCCGCCGCGGAGTACACCATCAGCCGGGCGGCCTCCACCTTCATCGCCATGTCGGCGAGCATGAATTGCACGCCCTGATTGTCGGCAACCGGACGGCCGAACTGCTTGCGGTCCTTGGTGTACGCGATCGCCGCTTCCAGGGCACCTTGTGCGATGCCGACCGCCTGGGCGCCGATGGTGGGCCGGGTGTGGTCGAGGGTGGCCAGCGCGGTCTTGAAACCGGTGCCCGGCTCGCCGATGATCCGGTCGCCGGGGATCCGGCAGTTCTCGAAGTACAACTCGGTGGTGGGCGAGCCCTTGATGCCGAGCTTGCGTTCCTTGGGACCGACGGTGAAGCCCTCGTCGTCCTCGTGGACCATGAACGCCGAAATGCCGTTGGCGCCCTTGTCGGGGTCGCTGACGGCCATGACGGTGTACCAGGCCGACTTGCCGCCGTTGGTGATCCAGCACTTGGAGCCGTTGAGGATCCAGTCATCGCCGTCGGCCTTGGCCCGGGTCCGCATCGCAGCGGCGTCGCTGCCGGCCTCACGCTCGGAGAGCGCATAGGATGCCATCAGACCGTCGGCGATCCCGGGCAGAACCTGCTTCTTCAGCTCATCGGAGCCACGCAGAATCAGGCCCATGGTGCCCAGCTTGTTGACGGCCGGGATCAGCGACGCGGATGCGTCGACCCGGGCGACCTCCTCGATGACGATGCACGCCGCCACCGAGTCCGCGCCCTGACCGCCGAACTCCTCCGGGACGTGGATCGCATTGAAGCCGGAGGCGTTCAGCGAATCGAGGGCCTCCTGCGGGAAGCGCGCCTCCTCGTCGACCGCCGCCGCGTACGGCGCGATGTCCTTGTCGCACAGCGCGCGGATCGCCGCGCGCAACTCGTCGTGCTCCTCGGGCAACCGGAACACATCGAACGACGGATCACCAGCCATGTCTTGCCTCCTCATTAGTTCTGGGGCTACTGGCCGGCAACGTTACCGCCTGCGTTCACTCACCCAATAAACGCTGACGTAGCGCACGGTCCTTGGCCAGCACCTGCGCCTCCAGATCGGCCTGGAAGTTCTGCATCCGGACCCGCAGGGCGGCATCTGCGGAACCCAGAATCCGCACCGCCAGCAGCCCGGCGTTGCGGGCCCCGCCGATCGACACGCATGCCACCGGAACGCCCGCCGGCATCTGCACGATCGACAACAGGGAGTCCAGGCCGTCGAGCGTGGCTAGCGGCACCGGCACACCGATGACCGGCAGCGGGGTGGCCGACGCGACCATCCCGGGCAGGTGTGCCGCGCCGCCCGCCCCGGCGATGATCACGTCGATCCCGCGGTCGGCGGCGGCGCGGGCGTACTCGAGCATCCGTGCCGGCGTGCGGTGCGCCGACACCACGCCCACCTCGAAGGGGACGTCGAACTCGGCCAGCGCCTCGGCCGCGGCCTGCATCACCGGCCAGTCGCTGTCGCTGCCCATGATCAGGCCAACGCGTGGCCGCTGTTCAGCCATGTCCGTCCCATCCATCGGTCCATTCGGCGTGGGTCCATTCGGCGTGCGACAACCAGTGTGCCGCCCGCTCGGCGCGCTCCCGCACCGAATCGACGTCGTCACCGAGCACGTTGACGTGCCCGATCTTGCGACCGGGCCGCTCCTGTTTGCCGTAGAGGTGCACATGCGCCTCGGGAATCCGACCGAAAAGGTGATGCAGCCTCTCGTCCATGCCCATCTTGGGCGCCTGCGGCGCACCCAGCACATTGGCCATCACCGTCACCGGGGCGACCGGCCGGGTATCGCCGAGCGGGTAGTCCAGCACCGCCCGCAGATGCTGTTCGAACTGACTGGTGACCGAACCGTTCATGGTCCAGTGCCCGGAGTTGTGCGGCCGCATCGCCAGCTCGTTGACCAGCAACGCGCCATCGCTGGTCTCGAACAACTCGACGGCGAGCACTCCGACGACACCGAGTTGCTCGGCGATGCGCAGACCGAGTTGTTCGGCCTCGGCGGCCAGGTCGTCCGCGAGTCCCGGCGCAGGAGCCAGAACTGTCACGCAAATCCCTTGCCGCTGAACGGTTTCCACTACCGGCCAGGTCGCCCCCTGACCGAACGGCGAGCGGGCCACCAGCGCCGCCAGCTCGCGGCGCATCGACACCCGTTCCTCAAGCAGCACCGGCACGCCGTCGGCCAGATACCGGCCCACGGCCTCACGGGCCGCGGCCAGGTCGTCGGCCAGCACCACACCGCGTCCGTCGTAGCCCCCGCGCACGGTCTTGATCACCACCGGCCCGTCAATCCGCGCGGCGAAGACGTCGACGTCGTCGACCGTCTGCACAGCGGCGAACCGGGGCACCGGGGCACCGATATCGGACAGCCGGCGACGCATCACCAGCTTGTCCTGGGCGCACACCAGCGCCTCCGGGGCGGGAAGCACCGAGACGCCTTCGGCGACCAGCGTGTGCAGCAAGTCGGTCGGCACGTGCTCGTGGTCGAAGGTCAGAGCGTCGGCTCCGGCGGCTACCCGCCGCAGCGCGTCGAGGTCGGTGTGGGAACCGATCACGACATCCGGGCTCACCTGGGCGGCCGGGTCGTCGGGGCTCACCGCAAGCACCCGAAGGCTCTGGCCCAGCGCGATCGCCGACTGATGGGTCATCCGGGCCAGCTGGCCGCCACCCACCATCGCGACCACCGGAGCGGGTCCGGATCTATTCGGCACGGCGATATCGTGACATGGCGGTGACCGTCCGGTGACCAGCGTCACTGCGCAACCTGTGGTGTTTCCGTAGAATTCGGAACATTATGTCTTTTGCTGATGCCACGATCGCCCGGCTGCCCGGCCCGATCCAGCCCTTCGCCGAGCGCCATCACGAGCTGATCAAGTTCGCGATCGTCGGCGCCAGCACGTTCGTCATCGACTCCTCGATCTTCTACACCCTCAAGCTCACAGTGCTCGAGCCCAAGCCGGTCACCGCGAAGGTGATCGCCGGCATTGTCGCGGTGATCGCGTCCTACATCCTCAACCGCGAGTGGAGTTTCCGCGACCGGGGCGGCCGCGAGCGCCACCACGAGGCTTTGCTGTTCTTCGCCGTCAGCGGTGTGGGTGTGTTGCTGAGCATGGCGCCGCTGTGGTTCTCCAGCTACGTCCTGGATCTGCGGGTCCCGAACGTCTCACTGGCCATGGAGAACATCGCCGACTTCCTGTCGGCCTACCTTGTCGGCAACCTGCTGCAGATGGCGTTCCGGTTCTGGGCGTTCCGCCGCTGGGTGTTCCCCGATGCGGTCGGCCGCGAGCCCGACAAGGCGCTGGAATCCACGCTGACCGCCGGTGGAATCGTCGAGGCGCTCGAGGACGAGATGGAGGCCCGCGAGAACCGGCGTGCCGTGGTGACCCCACTGCGGAGACGCCGCAACCCGCCTGCCGCCTAGCGCTCCTCGTCGCCGAGGGTGTCGAACACCTCGTGATAGAGCAGTGCGTGCACCTGCTCGACTTGCGGCACGTCGTCGAATTCCAATGGGTCTTGTGCGGCCGACTCGATCACCAGGGTTCCGCTGCGCACCATCCGGTCGAGCACCCCATGGCGGAACTCGACACTGTTGATTCGGGCCAACGGGATGTCGATCCCAGAACGGGTCAACAGGCCGTGGCGATACATCACCCGCCGGTCGGTGATCACGAAGTGGGTTGTGCGCCAAGCTAAGAACGGCCGCAGCGTGAGCCACATGACCAGCAACAGCCAGAGCGCCCCGATGACGGCCAGGACGATCTGCCGGGCGCGCGGATCCCAGTCCAGCCGGCTCACGACCGCGCCCCCGAATGACGCCAGGGCGGTCACCACCAGCAGCGCCAGCACCGGACCGATGAGCCGCTTCCAATGCGGATGGCGATGCAGAATCACCTGTTCGTCTTGTGTCAGCACACTGTCGGGATAGCCCATAGTCTTTCTCTTACGTCACCAGCACCGGAATTTGCAAGGACGCCGGCCACTCCGTCGAAGGACCGCCATGGGGGAAAAGCCGCTGTATGACGCGTACCAGCGTTTCCTTGCCAATCCCGGCACACCGTTCTGCACGCCTGGGCACAAGTACAACCCGGAGCTGATCGACGAGTTCCTCGCCTTCGACGTCCCGCATTACCTCGGCGTTGAGAACCGGCGGGTGTCGACGCACCGGCTCGCGACCGCCGAGCGGCTGGCCGGCCAGTTATGGGGAGCGGACTGGTGTGGATTCTCGGTGCAGGGCTCCACCCACGGCAACGAGGCGATCTGCCTGTCGCTGGCCAAGCCCGGCGACAAAGTCATCGTGGCCCGAACGATCCACAAGTCGTTGTTCTTCGGGCTGGTGCTCGCAGGCCTGGTCCCGGTGTGGATCCGGCCCGACATCGACGCGCAGACCGGCCTGACCGCCGGGATGCCGGTCGGCCGGGTCGCCGAGGCGCTCGGCGCGCACCCTGACGCCAAGGCCGTCATGCTTGTGGAGCCCAGCTACGTCGGCGGGGTCTCGGATGTCGCCGCCCATGCCGAACTCGCCCACTCCCACGGAATCCCGCTGGCTGTCGACGCCGCCTGGGGAGCTCATCTGGGTTTCCATCCCGAGCTACCGCCGCACGCCATTGCGGCCGGCGCCGACATCATGGTGACCAGCATCCACAAGCAGGTCACCGGATTCACCCAGTCCTCGATGGTGCTGGCGCAGGGCGAGCGAATCGACCTCGAACGGCTCGAGGCCGCCTTCGAGGGCCTGCACACCACCAGCCCGTCGGGGGCGATCTTCGCCACCATCGACCTGACCCGCGAACTGCTCGCCGAACGCGGCGAAGAACTACTGGACCAGGCCATCCGGCTGGCACATCAGGCCCGGGACCGCTTCCGGGAGGTGCCCGGCCTAGGCGTCGTCGGCGGCGAAATCGCCGAGCGGGCACCGGCGCTGTTCATGCACGATCCCACCAAGATCGTGCTGTCCCTGGCGGGAACGGGGGCCGACGGGCAGGTCGTCGCCGACGTGCTCGAGCAGCGCGGGCTACAGCTCGAGTTCGCCGACCGCGACACGTTCTCCCCGGTGATCACGATGGGTGACACGCCGGAGACCGTCGACTTCATGGTCACCGAGATCATCCGCGCGATCGAGGAGCATCGCGGACAACCCCGCGAGCTGATCCCGATCACGGCCTGGACGCTGGAACCCGACCCGGTGATGAGCCCCCGCGACGCCTTCTTCGCCGACCACGAACGCATCCCGGCTGCCGAAGCACCGGGCCGAATCGCAGCCGAGACCGCCGCGCCCTACCCGCCGGGTGTCCCGGCGCTCGCACCCGGCGAGCGAATCCACGCGGCGACGCTGGCTGCCCTGCAGGCCGAAGCCAAGAGCGGCACCCGGATCGCCTACTGCGGGGATCCGATGCTGGAAACGGTGCTCGTCATCCGCGAGTAGTGGCAGCACACGCGGGGGCTACCATCGTCACCCATGACCAGCGTTACCGAACCGGATATTCATACGACGGCCGGCAAGCTGGCCGATCTGCGCAAGCGCGCCGAGGAGACGCTGCATCCGGTCGGCGAAGGCGCCGTCGAGAAGACCCACGCCAAGGGCAAGCTGACCGCCCGCGAACGCATTCTGGCCCTGCTCGACGATGAGTCCTTCGTCGAACTCGACGCGCTGGCCCGCCACCGCGCGACCACCTTCAACCTGCAGGAGAACCGTCCCGTCGGCGACGGTGTGGTCACCGGGTACGGCACCATCGACGGCCGCGAGGTCTGCATCTTCAGCCAGGACGCCACCGTGTTCGGCGGCAGCCTCGGCGAGGTCTACGGCGAGAAGATCGTCAAGGTCCAGGAGTTGGCCATCAAGACCGGCCGGCCGCTGATCGGCATCAATGACGGCGCGGGCGCCCGCATCCAGGAGGGCGTGGTTTCCCTCGGTCTCTACAGCCGGATCTTCCACAACAACATCAAGGCCTCCGGCGTCATCCCGCAGATCTCGCTCATCATGGGCGCTGCGGCCGGCGGCCACGTCTACTCCCCCGCACTGACCGACTTCGTGATCATGGTCGACCAGACCAGCCAGATGTTCATCACCGGACCCGACGTCATCAAGACCGTCACCGGCGAGGACGTCACCATGGAGG
>JBAXUD010000138.1:0-7625 GCA_037129875.1 Mycobacteriaceae bacterium | reverse complement strand
CCGGTTGGTCCAGCGCACGTCGGCCTTCTCGATCTCACCGACGAAGGTGATGTGCTCACCCGCCTCGGGCGGATCGTCGTCCTCGCCGCGGACGGTGCTGCCCTGGCTGTACTTGCGGGGGTAGTGCCGCAGCAGGTCGTCGACGGTTCGGATACCGAAAACGTCCTCGAGGGCGCGGGCGGCCTTGGCACCCAGGACGGAGTCGAGGCGGTCGGTCAGAAACGCCACGGCTACTCGACCCCGATCAGCAACACATCGCCGCGGTGGCCGGTGCGGTAACTGCTGAACTCGGTGCCGGGGTGGCGGCGGCGGACATGGGCCGCCAGCAGTTCCGAGAGGGACTCGGCATCAGCCCCGACTGCAGCACCGATCAACACCGTAACCAGCTCTCCTCCGGAACTCAGCAGAAGGTCGATCAGCCGGGCGGCTGCGGTTCCGGCATCTTGGGCCACCACGACGACCTCGTCCCCTGAGATGGCCAGGCCGTCGCCGGGGGCGCAGGCCCCGGCCCAGGTGAGCGCCCGTTCTCCTGCGATGCGCACCGATCCGTGCCGGGATCCGGCCGCGGCGCGGGCCATCGTGTAGCCGTCGTCGACCGCCTGGCGCGCCGGGTCGTGGACGGCCAGCGCGGCCAAGCCCTGCACCATCGAGCCGCACGGCAGCGGCACCACGTCGATGCCCCAGCCGATGGCCGCGGTGCAGCCGGCCACCAGGTCCTCGGCGGCGACATAGCCGTTGGGCAGCACCATCACCTGTGCGGCGCCGGTGTCCACCACGGCGCGCAGCAGCTGATCGGCACTGAGCCCGTTGTCGGGATCCATCAGTTCGGCATCCGGGCGCACCACGCACGCCCCCTCATCGCTGAACAGCTCAGCCGCGCCGTCGCCGTCGACGACGGCCAGTACCGCCCGCTGCCGGCTCCAGCCCCCGGGCGCGACCCGGCCGGTGGACAGCGCCGAGATGCGGATGCGGCTCACGGCACCGACGGCCAGCCCGGCTTCGACGGCGGCCCCGGCGTCGTCGGTGTGCACGTGGACCGAATGCCGGCCGGCTGCCGCCGGAGCCAGTGCCACCGAGTCGCCCAAGCCGCCGAGGGCCGCACGCAGCCGGTCGAGTCCGGCGGGGTCGCAGCCGCCCACCAGGTACATCACCTCGAACTGCGGTGCTGCAGCCTCCGCGACATCGTGAGGGGTGGGGGGATGCACGGCAGCCACGTAGGTCCGGCGCACCGGCGCATGCCCGGTGACCGTCGCGCTCAGGGCGTCCAGCAGCACCAAGAACCCGCGTCCGCCGGCGTCGACCACGCCGGCCTCGGCGAGGACGGCGAGCTGGTCGGTAGTGCGGTCCAGTGCCCCGGCTGCGGCCTCGGCGGCGGCGGCCAACCCGTCCGGAAGCCCGGCACGGTCGTCGGCGGCCTGCTCCATCGCCGCAGCAGCGGCCTGCAGGACCGAAATCACGGTGCCGTCGATGACCTCGCCGCCCACCGCGGCGACGACGAGCGCGACGCCGTGGCGCAGCGCCGCACCGAGTAGTGCGGTGTCGATATCGGCGAGGCCGGTGTGACGCGCGGCATCTGCGACCACTTCGGCCAGAGCCCGCAGGATCTGGGACAGGATCACCCCGGAGTTACCGCGGGCCCCGTTCAGCGCCCCGCAAGCCAGCGCAGCAGCCATGTCGGTGACATCGGCGCCGGCAGCCACCTCATCCGCCTCGGCCAGGGCCGCACGCATGGTGAACAGCATGTTTGTGCCGGTGTCGGCATCGGCGACCGGAAACACGTTCAGTGCGTTGATCTCGTCTGCATGCCGGATCAGATGGGTGACGGCGGTGTGCGCCCAGTGCCGCAGAACCGTCGCGTCAAGCCGCCGTTCGGGCATCGACACCTCCGATCGCAACCAGCCTCGGCGTCAGCCTAACCAGACCGGGCGACGGATCGCCTCCGCGCTGCACCGGCCTGTTCAGGGCCGTTTTGGCGTTCGGTTCACGCGCCGGTATCCTTCAACGGGTTGCCGGGACACCGGCTGGGGCGGTTCTCCCGCGCTAAAGCGCGACAAGCGCCCATGACCCCCGTGGACTTGAGGAGTTTCTGACATGGCTGCCGTGTGCGATATCTGCGGGAAAGGCCCCGGTTTCGGCAAGTCGGTGTCGCACTCGCACCGCCGGACCAACCGCCGGTGGAACCCGAACATCCAGACCGTGCATGCCGCGAACCGTCCCGGCGGCAACAAGCAGCGCGTCAACGTCTGCACCTCCTGCCTGAAGGCCGGCAAGGTCGTTCGCGGCTGAGACCGTCCCGATGCGGCTCGTCGCGGGTTGCCACCCGCCAATGGGTCGCGCTCGCCCGGAAGATGGGCCGCGCTGGTTCCCCCGGGCATAACGCAAGTGCCCACCTCGTAGCGACAACCTGATGATGGTCGCTTCGCGGCGCCCCGCCAAGCGTCAGTTGTCGCGCGGAGTCGGGCAATAGTCATAGTGGACCGCGGGGCTTCTCACTCGCCCGGCACGCCCCGCCGTCAACGGGGGAACCAGACGCCTCAGGGCAGGCGCCAATCCACCGGATCAGCGCCCATCCCGGCCAGTAGTTCGTTGGCTCGGCTGAACGGCCGCGACCCGAAGAACCCCCGGCTTGCCGACAACGGGGACGGGTGTGCGGATTCGATGGCCACACACCGACTGTCGGCCAACATCGGTTTCAGTGTCGAGGCGTCGCGTCCCCACAGAATTGCGACC
Organism: Mycobacteriaceae bacterium; assembly: GCA_037129875.1. Classification (GTDB taxonomy): domain Bacteria; phylum Actinomycetota; class Actinomycetes; order Mycobacteriales; family Mycobacteriaceae; genus Mycobacterium. The sequence continues at coordinate 4,895 of JBAXUD010000138.1, read as the reverse complement.
ATCGGCTCGTCGCGGGCGGCCAGTGCCCGGATTGCGCACTCGGTGACCGCTTCCCAGCCCTTGCCGCGGTGTGAGGCCGGAGTGCCCGGCCGCACCGTCAACACGCGATTGAGCAACATCACGCCGCGCTGCGCCCACGGCGTCAGATCGCCGTTGGACGGCTGGGGAAACCCGAGATCCGCGCTGTACTCGCTGAAGATGTTGGCCAGGCTGCGGGGCAGCGGCCGCACGTCCGGCGCCACCGAGAAACTCAATCCGACAGCGTGCCCAGGGGTCGGGTAGGGGTCCTGGCCGACGATGAGCACCCGGACCGTGTCGAAGGGAAACGTGAACGCGCGCAGCACATTTGCACCGGCCGGCAAGTACTGACTGCCGGCGGCGATCTCTGCGCGCAGGAATTCCCCCATCCGGGTCACCTGATCGGCCACCGGCGACAGCGCCCGCGCCCAGCCGTCGTCGACGAGCTCGTCAAGGGGCCGGGCGGTCACGGCCCACAACCTAACGCAGTCACCTCGGGCTCAGGCGCAGGACTCCCAGGCGCTCAGTCGTAGGACTGCCAGCCCGCCGGACCACCCCAGCGTCGCCCGTCGAGCAGAACCTCGGGAGCACCGGGCCGCACCGCCCCGATCACCCGCCAACCGTGCGGCGGATAGTCCGGGAAACATGCCACCAGTGGGTGGTCCTCACCGCCGCTGAGCACCAGCGACCAGGGGTCCACCCCGGCCGCTGCCGCCGCCGCACTCACCGCATCGACGTCCGCACGCAGGGCCGCGCGCCGCAGATCCATCACCACCCCGGAGGCTTGCGCCAGATGACCGAGATCGGCGAGCAGGCCGTCGGAGACGTCGGTCATCGCCTGGGCGCCGGCTTCGGCAGCTGTCCGGCCCTGCCCGTAGGGCGGTCGCGGCACCAGATGGCGCTCGCGGAGATCGGCGAACTGACCGATTCCGTTGCGCCACAACTCAAATCCCGCCGCCGAGCGTCCCAGTTCCCCGGCGACGGCAATCACCGATCCCGGCCGGGCGCCGCTGCGCAGCACCGGTTCGCGACCTCCCAGGTCACCCAGTGCGGTGACCGAGACCACCCACTGGGGACTGGCAACCAGATCCCCGCCCACGATCCCGGCGTCGATTGCGGCGGCCTCGGCCCACATTCCGTCGGTGAGTTCGCTGACCATGGTGGCGGGGGTATCGCTGGGTGCGCCGAATGCGACGACGAACCCGGTGACCCGCGCGCCCATCGATTCGATGTCGGCGGCGTTCTGTGCGATCGCCTTGCGGCCGACCTGCTCGGGCCGCGACCAGTCCAGCCGGAAGTGCCGGCCTTCGACGAGCATGTCGGTGCTGACGACCACACGTCCATCCGGTGCATCCAGTACCGCGGCGTCGTCACCGGGACCGACGCTCACCCCTGGGACGGCGCGCCGTCCCGAAACCAGTCGGTCGATGACGGCGAACTCCCCCACCTGCTGCAACGTGGGCTCGTCGTTACGCTGGCCGGCCTTTGCCATACCGCCTCCTCTCCCCACTTCGGGGCTATCGGGCTGGAGTACCTTGAGCACGTTCAGTCTAGATACGCGGCAGCAGACGAGGAGACGAGTGCAGGCCGATCCCGCCCGGGCCGCGACCGTCCAACCGGACGACGGCGGCCCGCCCCGCAGCCTGATCATCGCCGCAGTGGTGCTCACGCTCGCCGCCATCGCCGCGGTGCTGGCCTTCGCCGGGGCGCGTCGCACTCCGCCTGCTCCGGTGGCCGTCGCCGCAGTGCCGGCACCGCAGGCTGAGAGCCCCGAATGTCAGAGCCTGCTGGCCACGCTGCCCGACCGGCTCGGCGACTACCACCGTGCCGACACCGCCCAACCCACTCCCGCAGGCACGGCCGCCTGGCGCGTGGGCGGCGAACCGGTCGTCCTGCGGTGCGGCCTGAGCCGACCGGCGGAGTTCGTCGTCGGCTCCCCGATCCAGATGGTCGACGGAGTTCAGTGGTTCCGGCTCGAGGATCCCCAATCCCCGCTTGCCACCTGGCTGTGCGTCGACCGGCCCGTGTATGTCGCGCTGACGCTGCCGACCGGGTCCGGGCCGACACCCATCCAGGCGATGTCCGACGTGATCGACCGCACCATGCCGGCCATCCCGATCCGGCCGGCACCCGCGCGCTGAGCACTCAGCGCAGGCCGGTCCCCCGGGCCAGGGCGGTCTCCACCATGGTGCCGACCAGCCTCTGATAGTCCACGCCGCTGGCCCCCCACATGCGGGGGTACATCGAGATGGTGGTGAAACCGGGCATGGTGTTGATCTCGTTGACCACCGGGCCGTCGGCGGTGAGGAAGAAATCGACCCGGGCCAGCCCCTGGCAGTCCAGGGCGTTGAAGGTGCGAATCGCCAGGCTTTGCAAGAGTTTTACGGTGTCGTCGTCGAGGGCCGCAGGCACATCGAGCTCGGCGGCATCGTCGAGGTACTTGGTCTCGAAGTCATAGACGCCGACACCGGGCACCCGTATCTCGCCGATGGTGCTGGCGCGGACGTCGCCGTCCGGGAATTCGAGCACCCCGCATTCGAGTTCACGCCCCACGATCGCGGACTCGATGATCACCTTGGGGTCGTGCCGGCGAGCCTCGGCGATCGCCGCCGACAGCCCGTCTGGATCGGCGACCCGGCTGACCCCGATGGACGAGCCGCCGCGGGCCGGCTTGACGAACAGCGGAAAGCCAAGGCGCGCAATGTCTTGCGCGGCCGGCGCATCCTGGCCTGGCCTCAGCACCAGGTAATCGCCGATGGGCAATCCGTCGGCGGCCATCAACTTCTTGGCGAACTCCTTGTCCATCCCGGCTGCGCTGGCGAGCACGCCCGCACCGACATAGGGCAGGCCGGCCAGCTCGAGCAGGCCCTGGATGGTTCCGTCCTCGCCATACGGTCCGTGCAGAATCGGGAAGACCACGTCCACCGAGGCGAGGATCTCCGCGGCCAGCGCCAGCGGGGTCTCGGCCACGCCGGTCACCTCGGGCAGGTGACCGTCGGCGATCGCCAGCTTGTCGGGGTCGACGTCGGTGCGCAGCCAGGACCCGTCGCGCGCGATGCCGACCGGCACGACCTCGAACCGGGCCGGATCCAAGTGGCGCAGGATGCTGCCCGCCGACACACAGGAGATCGCATGCTCGGAGCTGCGGCCGCCGTAGACGACGGCGACGCGGATCCGGGAACGGTCAGTCACAAGCTAGAGAGGTTACCCTCCGGCCGCGTCCAGAGCCGCCACGACGTCGGCGACCAGGTCGTCGGTATCCTCGATACCCGCCGAGATGCGGGCGAACCCGTCCGGGACGGCGTCGCCCCAGCGGGCCCGCCGGTCCACCGAGGTGTGGATGCCACCGAAGCTGGTAGCCGCCACCAGCAGATCGCTGCCGCGCACCAGCGCGTGCACCGCGTCGGCATCGGTCAGCTCCACTGAGACCAGGCCGCCGAAGCGACGCATTTGATCCACCGCGACAGGATGGGACCGATCATCGGGCAGGCCGGGGTACCGCACGCGACGCACCGCCCGATGACCGGACAGGGTGGTGGCCAGCGCCATGGCGTTCTGGCACTGCCGGTCGAAGCGCAGCCCGAAACTTCCGATGCTGCGCAGCAGCATCCACGCTTCGAAGGCGCCCAGGATCGGCCCGGCGAGCAGACGCTCCCGCTCGACGGCGTCCATCAGTTCGGGCTGACTTCCGGCGACGTATCCGGCGACCAGATCACTATGCCCGGCAAGTGCTTTGGTGGCGCTGGCCACGACCAGGTCCGCGCCCAGCGACAGCGGCTGCTGGCCCAGTGGTGTGGCCGTGGTGTTGTCGACCACGAGCCTGGCTCCGCGACGGTGGCAGATCCCGGCCAGCCGGTGCAGGTCCACCACATCCAGCGCCGGATTCGTCGGCGTCTCAGCGAGCACCACGTCGGCGGCCTCAGCGGCGTCATACATCTCGGTCGAACTCGCTTCGTGCACCGTAACCCCAAGCGGCGCAAGGCTTTCAGCGGCATAACGTCGAACCTGGTAGTAGCCGTCGGCGGGGACCACCAGAACGCCACCCGGTTTGACCAGCACACGCAGCGCGGCGGTGACCGCGGCCATGCCCGAGCCGAACGTCAGCGCGGCGCCGGCCTCCTCGAGCTGCGCCAGCGCCGACTCCAGTTGGGTCCAGACCGGATTGGAGTAGCGGCCGTAGACATGCGCCTCGCTGCCCTCGTCCGCGGAGAGATGGAAGGCCGACGCCGGAACCGGAAAGTTCGCCACCGGGTGACCGGCGATCGCCTCGGAGTCAGCGGCCTTGACGGTGCGGGTGGAATCGCCGTAGCGCTCGCTCATCGCGACTTTCTCCTCTTCGCGCAAGCGCTCATCGTGACTTTCTCCTCTTCGCGCAAGCGCTCATCGGGGCCTTCACTCCGGTTTGGTGCTGCGGCCCAGCAGCAGCGCGACGGCTTCATCGACAGACAATCCCCGGTGGCACACCCGGTAAACGGCGTCGGTGAGCGGCATCTCGACGTCGTAGCTCGAGGCCAGCGCCAGGATCGACGCACACGAGCTCACCCCTTCGGCGACGTGGCCGTCGGCGGCGCGCTGAGCTTCGGCCAGCGTCTCACCCCGGCCCAACCGCACCCCGAAGCTGCGGTTTCGGGAGTGCAGCGAGGTGCAGGTAGCCACGAGATCACCGACTCCCGCGAGCCCGGCCAGGGTTGCGGGCTTGGCGCCCAGTGCAATTCCGAGTCGCATGATCTCGGCCAGCCCGCGAGTGATGATGGCCGCGGCGGTGTTCTCCCCCAGCCCGACGCCCGCGGCCATGCCGCAGGCCAGCGCGATGACGTTCTTGCAGGCGCCGCCGATCTCGGTGCCGACCACGTCGGAATTGGTGTACGGCCGCACGT
>JBAXUD010000137.1:0-7665 GCA_037129875.1 Mycobacteriaceae bacterium | reverse complement strand
TGACGGTGATCGTCTACTTCGCCTACCGGCGCCGGGAGATCAACGGGGCAGTCCAGATTTTCCGCAACATCGTCCTGCCCGGCATCGGGGTGATGCTGACCGTGCTGCTGTGGCTCTACCTGTCGGCCGAGTCGACCAGGTACGGCATCATCTGGTTCGCCATCGGGATCGCCGTGCTGCTGTGGATCACGCGGTTCTTCCGCCGTCCGCTGTCGGTCAACATGGGTGAGACGCACCCCATTACCCGCGAAGGTTGAACGATCTGCGCGAAATTGCCGCAAGCCTTCGCCGAGTGGCCCTACGGGTCGGTACCCTCGCCCCCATGCTGGGGGCGACGTGCTGACCGCGGCGCTGCGCGACCTTCAGTGGCGCAAGCGCCGCTTCGTCATCGCCATCATCGGCACCGGACTGGTGTTCGCGATGACCTTGGTGCTCACCGGCCTGGCCAACGGCTTCCGGGTGGAGGCCACCCGCACAGTGGATTCGCTCGGCGTCGACGCCTTCCTGGTCAAGACCGGGGCCACCGGACCGTTCCTGGGTTCGTCGGCGTTCCCGGCCACCAAACTCCAGATCCCCGGTGTGACGATCGCCGTGCCATTGGTCTACGGCAGCGCCACCACGCCCGACAAGGGTGGTTCCGCGCGCAGTGTCAACGTGTTCGGCGCACCCGAGCGGGGGCCGGGCATGCCTGCGATGAAAGAAGGCCGCCCGCCGTCGGAAGCTCATGAGGCCGCGGTGTCGGACACCATGAAGAAGCCGATCGGCGCCACCGTGGAGGTCGGCGGCCGCAACCTTCAGGTGGTCGGCCTGGTGGACGATTCGACCGCCCTGGCCGGTCAGGCCAACGTCTTTCTGACTGTCAGCGGTGCGCAGAAGCTGCTCTTCTCCGGGCAGTCGCTGATCTCCTCGATCGGCGTGGTGGGCCCGCCCGCACGGGCACCGAGCGGCTATATCCTCGTCAACCGCACCGGCGCCATCGACGACCTGCTGCGCGCCCTCACCGGGGCGCGCCAGGCCATGAGCCTGATGGCGGGACTGCTGTGGGTGGTGGCCGGGATGATCGTCGGCTCGATGATCTACATGTCGGCGCTGGAACGCACCCGCGACTTCGCGGTCTTCAAAGCGGTGGGCGTTCCGACCCGCTCCATCCTGGCCGGCCTGGCGATGCAGGCGATCATCGTCGCGGTGCTGTCGGCCCTGCTCGGCGGCGTGTTGTCGGTAGCGCTGGGGCCGCTGTTCCCCATGCGGGTGGACATCCCCACGATCGCCTTCGTGCTGCTGCCCGTCGTCGCGGTTACCATCGGGGTGCTCGCCAGCCTCGCCGGGTTGCGGCGCGCCGTCGTCGTCGATCCGGCTGTCGCGTTCGGAGGACCTTAGACGTGGCCGACCTACGGATCAAAGACCTGGTGGTGGAATACGCCAGCGGCCAGGAAACCGTGCGGCCCATCGACGGGCTCAGCCTCGACGTGGCCGAAGGGTCACTGGCAATCCTGCTGGGCCCCAGCGGATGTGGGAAGACGACGCTGCTGTCCTGCCTCGGCGGAATCCTCAAGCCGACCAAGGGGCGTATCGAGTTCGGCGATATAGACCTGACCACGCTGGACGCCAAGGAACTCTCGGAGTACCGGCGCAACACCGTCGGCATCGTCTTCCAGGCGTTCAACCTGGTCCCCAGCCTGACCGCGATCGAGAACGTCATGGTGCCCCTGCGGGCCGCCCGGATAGGTCGGGCGGAGTCGCGGGAGCGGGCCGCCGAACTGCTGACCCAGGTGGGACTGGCCGAACGGATGCACCACCGCCCCGGCGACTTGAGCGGCGGGCAGCAGCAGCGGGTGGCCGTCGCGCGGGCCATCGCACTGGACCCGCCGCTGCTGATCGCCGACGAGCCGACCGCCCACCTCGACTACATCCAGGTCGAGGGAGTGCTGCGCCTCATCCGCGAACTGGCATCCGGCGATCGGGTCGTCGTGGTGGCCACCCATGACACCCGGATGCTGCCGCTGGCCGACCGCGTCGTCGAACTGGTCCCGCACATGTCGGCTACCAACCACGAGCCGGAAACCATCACCCTGGACGCCGGCGGGGTGATCTTCGAGCAGGGCACCATGGGCGACTCCATCTATATCGTCTCCACGGGTGAAATCGAGTTGGTGCGCGAATTGGCAAGTGGGCGTGAGGAAGTGCTCAAGGTTGCCCTTCCCGGCGACTATTTCGGCGAGATGGGTCCGTTGTTCGCGCTCCCCCGCTCCGCCAGCGCCCGGGCCCGCACCGACGCGACGGTTGTCAGCTACACCGTGCAGGCGTTCCGGGAGATGCTCGGCGCTGGAGGCTCGCGCGACCTCATCGAACACAAGTCGCTGCACCGGGAGCAGCAGCCAAACCAGGACCGGAGTCGTCATGTCTGACATCGCAACCGACCGGATCGCGCCCCTGCGCCGCTTCGTACGCGACTTGACCCAGTTGGTCGACAGCACGACCGACGAGGGTGTTGTGCTGACCCGGGGACGAGAGCTGCTGGCGGATCTGGTCAGCGACGCCGACTGGCTGCCCGACGAGTACGCGACCGCGCGATCAGATCGCTACGCCCAGTATCTCCTGCACTGCGACCCTCTCGAGCGATTCAGCATGGTCAGCTTCGTCTGGGGCCCCGGTCATCGCACGCCCGTGCACAACCACACCGTATGGGGTCTCGTCGGCGTGCTGTGCGGGGCCGAGCAGAGCGAGAAATACGAACTGCGCGAAGGACTTCCGGCTGCTGTGGGGATAAGCCAGGTGATGACACGCGGTGAGATCGAAGCGGTGTCGCCGACCATCGGCGACTGGCATCGCGTCACCAATGCCTCCGACGGCGTTTCGATCAGCATCCACGTCTACGGCGGGAACGTCGGAGCTCTGCACCGTCTTAAATTCGACGAAACGGCCCGCCAGTGCGTAGATTTCGTCTCGGGCTACGACAACGCGGCAACGCCGAATCTGTGGGGAAGGTCCGCCCCGACCCCGTGCTGACCGGGGTCAGTCGCCGGGCACCATGCTGACCAGGAGGTCGGGCCCGATTCGCTCGACGCCGTCATAACGCCACCGCAGGGCACCGGCGATGGTGGCCACCCCGACGTCATCGACGGCGGTGACCGGACCGCCGAGCAGCATGGGGGCAACATAGGCCAGGATCCGGTCCACCGCGCCGGCCCGCAGGAACGCTCCGGCGAGCGTCGGTCCACCCTCCAGCAGCACATCGGTGCGGTCGGCCAGTACCCGCAGCACCTCGCGCGGATCGCGGGTATGCAACAGCAAGGTCGGCGAATCCTCATTCAGCACAGCCGATTCCGGCGGGATCTCACGCTGTCCGACGACCACCCGCAGTGGCTGCCGGGTCGCCAGGGCGCCGTCCGGCAGGCGGGCCGTGAGGCTCGGATTGTCGGCGAACACGGTCCCGGTGCCGACGACGATGGCGTCGGCCGCAGCACGGCGGCGGTGCAGGTCGGCCCGGGCCGTCTCGCTGGTGATCCACTGCGACGACCCGTCGGCGGCCGCACTGCGCCCGTCGATGCTGGTGGCGAACTTCCATGTCACGTGCGGTACACCGGTGCGCTGCTTGTGCAACCACTCCCGCAACGGGCCGGCTGCCACCTCGTCGGCGGACAGACCGGCGGTCACCGCGACACCGGCGGCACGCAGCCGGTCGGCCCCTCCCGCGGCGACCGGGTTCGGGTCGGCGGCGGCGTAGATCACCTCAACCACCCCGGCCTCCAGTAGGGCGTCCACGCACGGCGGGGTGCGACCGTGGTGGTTACAGGGCTCGAGCGTCACCACCGCCGTGCCGCCCCGGGCGCGCTCACCCGCGGCCCGCAGGGCGACCACCTCGGCGTGGACTCCCCCCGCCGGCTGGGTGCCGCCGGCCCCGGCGACATCCCCGGATGAGTCCAGAATCACCGCTCCCACAGGCGGATTGGGGTAGGTCGCGCCTTTGACGGCACGGGACTGCTCGACGGCCAATCGCATCGCCGCAGCGATGTGGGCCGGTGCGGTCACAGCCGCAGGTGCGGCGAGGCGCTGCCGGCCTGGCGGCGCAGGGCCTCCACGGCGGCAGCCGGATCACCGGCACCGTAGACCGCCGATCCGGCCACGAAGCAGTCCACGCCGGCCTCGGCGGCCGCCTCGATGGTGTCGGCGTTGATGCCGCCGTCGATCTCGATCAGGATCCGCAGCTCCCCGGAGTCGACCAGCCGCCGCACGGCGGCGACCTTGTCGAGCACCTCCGGGATGAAGCTCTGGCCGCCGAAACCGGGCTCGACCGACATCACCAGCAGGGTGTCGAAGTCCCGCAGGATCTCCAGATAGGGCTCCAGGGGCGTTCCGGGCTTGATGGACAGCCCGGCTTTGGCGCCGGCGGCACGGATGTCGCGGGCCACCGCGACGGGGTTGTCGGTGGCCTCGGCGTGGAACGTGACGTTGTAGGCGCCGGCCTCGGCGTAGCCGGGCGCCCACCGGTCCGGATCGTCGATCATCAGATGGCAGTCCATCGGGATGTCGGTCACCTTGAGCAGGCTCTCCACCACCGGCAGGCCGAAGGTCAGGTTCGGCACGAAGTGGGCGTCCATCACATCGACGTGCAGCCAGTCGGCGCCCTCGACGGCGGCCACCTCCTGGGCCAGCCGGGCGAAATCGGCGGACAGGATCGACGGCGCGATCATCGGCCTCGTCGGTGTCGGCATGGCTGTCACTGTAAAGCCGCTCAGGTGTCCTTGCGCAGCGCGGCGGCGAACATGGCGTCGGTGCCGTGCCGGTGCGGCCAGAGCTGCACATACGGACCGGGCCCGAGGTCACCGGCCGGGGTGAACAGCTCCCGGGTGTCCAGCGCGGTCACCGGCTGGCGGCGCAGCGCGTCGGAGACCACGCCGACGGTCTCGGCCAGATGCGGCGAGCACGTCGCGTAGAGCACCACCCCGCCGGGGCGGGTGAGCCGGATCGCCGAGGCCAGCAGTTCGCGTTGCAGCTTCGCCAGCGGAGCCACGTCGGCGGGGGTGCGCCGCCAGCGCGCCTCCGGGCGCCGGCGCAGCGCCCCGAGACCGGTGCATGGCGCGTCGACCAGCACGCGGTCGAATCCCGCTGCCGCAAGCGGAGGTTCGCGGCCGTCGGCGATCACCATTTCCACTGGCAGGCCGCGGGTGTTGTGTTCGACCATTTCCGCGCGGCGGGGATTGAGTTCGACGGCGGTGACCGCCGCGCCCTGCCCGACGGCGATCGCGGCAAGCAGTGCCGTCTTGCCGCCGGGGCCGGCACACAGGTCCAGCCAGCGGCCGCCGTCGTCCCCGATCAATGGCGCCAGGGTCAGCGCCCGGGCCACCAGTTGGCTGCCCTCGTCCTGCACCAGGGCTTGGCCGTCGCGCAGTGCTGCGAGTCGGCCGGGGTCGCCGCCGCTGAGGTAGACCGCGTAGGGCGAGTATCGGCCGACTTCGCCGTCCACCGCCTCGGCCAGTTCAGCGGCGGTCAGCACGCCGGGCCGGGCGGCCAGGTGCACCACCGGACGGGCGTCGTCGGCGGCCAGTGCGGCGTCGAGTTCGCCTGCGTCGGCGCCCAGCGCATCGGTGAAGGCCTGGGCGATCCAGCGCGGATGGGCGTGCACCAGCGCGGCATGGCCGATCGGGTCCTGGGCAGCCGGTGGAGCCAGTTCGGCCAGCCAAGCGGCTTGGTCGCGGCTGGAGATCTTACGCAGTACGGCGTTGACGAATCCCGCACGTACCGAATCGAATTCGATACCGGCCTGTTCCACGGTGGTCGATACCGCGGCGTGTTCGGCGACGTTGGTGCGCAGCAGTTGGTAGGCCCCCAGCCGCAGCAGGTCGAGCAGGACGGGGTCGATCTCTTCCACCGGCCGCCCGGCAGCGGCGACGATCACGGCGTCGAGCAGTCCCCGGGTGCGGCAGGTTCCGTAGGTCAATTCGGTGGCGAAGGCGGCGTCGCGGCCGGTGATGCCGCGCTCGGCGAGCAATGCCGGCAGGGCCAGGTTGGCGTAGGCGTCCCGTTCGTTGACGGCCCGCAGGACGTCGAACGCGGCGCGGCGCGCGGGGTCGAGTTCGGCCCGGCGCGGCCGGCGCCGCGCCGCGGCCGGCCGGTCACCTCTACGTTCGGGCTGAGGCTCCCGGCGTGCGGGCCGGCGATCCCTGCCCTGGTTCACGAGGCCCGCACCTGATCATCCAGGCGCGCACCGCGCGTCCAGTCCACGGCAGCCATCGGCTTCTTGCCGGGCGGCTGGACTTGACCGAGCAGCACCGGGTGGGTTGCGGTGCCGACCCACACGCCGGTCCGGTCGATCCCGAACTCACCCGGCGGCAACGGTTCGGCGCCGGCGTCGACGGTGACCGGCCCCACTTTGACCCGCAGATCGCCCACCATGGTCCAGGCCCCCGGGGCAGGGGTGACGGCCCGGATGCGGCGGTTGACGGCGTGAGCAGGCAGGTCCCAGCGGATCCGGGCCTGCTCGACGGTGATCTTGGGCGCCAGGCTTACCCCTGCAGGTGGCTGCGGCACCGGGGTCAGGGTGCCCTCGGCGATGCCGTCGAGCGTGGTCGACAACAGCCCCGCCCCGGAGACCGCCAGCCGCTCAAGCAACTCCCCGGCGGTGTCGTCCTCCCGGATCGTCTCGGTGACCACCCCGTACACCGGACCTGAGTCCAGCGCCGGCTCGATGAGGAATGTCGTTGCGCCGGTGACGGTATCGCCGGCGGCGATCGCGGCCTGGACCGGCGCGGCGCCACGCCAGGCGGGCAGCAGCGAGAAGTGCAGGTTGACCCAGCCGTGTCGGGGCACCGCGAGGAGTTCCTCGCCGAGCAGCGCTCCATAGGCCACGACCGCACAGCATTCCGGTGCCAGCGCCGACAACTCGGCGACGAACTCGGGTGCGTTGGGCCGGGACGGACGCAGCAGCGGGATGCCGGCGTCGATTGCCAGCCGCGCCACCGGCGAGGGGGCCGGCTTGCCGCGCCGGCCGGCGGCGGCGTCGGGCCGGGTCAGCACGGCCACGACATCGTGGTGCGGGGAGCCGATCAGATGCTGCAGGGACGGCAGGGCCGGCTCGGGCGTGCCGGCGAAGACGATCCGCATCAGCGGGTCACTTGGGCGCCTGATAGAACTCGCGCTCGGACACTCCGGCCATGCCGGCCACGAACATCCACGGAATGGTGCTGCGCAGCTTGTTCACCGTCGCGGCGGCGTCGTTGTAGTACTGCCGGGCGAAGGCCAGCTTGTCCTCGGTGTCGGCCAGGTTCTGCTGAAGGTTGAGGAAGTTGTTCGACGAAGCGAGTTGGGGGTAGGTCTGGCCCAGCGCGAGAACCTGTCCGACGGCACTGTCGAACTGCCGCTCCGCCGACGTGCGCTGCGCCACGGACTTGCCGGCGGTGGCAGCGGTCAGCGCCGCCTGGGCATCGGCGATGTGCCCCAGGACGGCCTTCTCGTGGGACGCGAACCCACCCACGGTGCTGACCAGACTGGGAATCAACGACGCCCGCCGGGTCAGCTGCACGTCGATGCCGCCGAGTGCCTCATCCGCCCGCACGTCGGCGGTGCGAAGTTTGTTGTAGCCCAGCACGAAACCGATCAGGACGGCCACCGCGAGCACCAATGCGATCACCAGATACATGGTCACCAGGAACCTCCTCCTCCACCGCC
>JBAXUD010000136.1:0-7675 GCA_037129875.1 Mycobacteriaceae bacterium | reverse complement strand
AGCAGCACCTGTCCGCCGTCGACCATCAGGTCGTGGCCGGTGACGTAGGACGCCTGGTCGCTGGCCAGCCACAGCACGGCCTCGGCCACCTCGCCGGGATCGGCCACCCGGCCCAGCGGGATGGCGCCCTGCACCCGGGCCGCGCGATCGGCGTCGGTCTCGCCGGCCCGCAGCGACATCGCTGTAGCCGTGGTCCCCGGGCTGACGCTGTTGACCCGGATGCCGTACTTCGCCACCTCGATCGCCGCGGTCTGGGTCAGCACGTGCACCCCCGCCTTGCTGGCCACGTAGGGGCCGAGGTTCACCCGGTTCATGTTGACCCCGAGGCTGGAGGCGGTGTTGACGATCGCCCCCGGGCCCTCCTGGGCAATCATCTGGACCAGGGTGTGCTTCATGCAGAGCAGGGTGGCGGTGAGATTCACCGCCATGGTCTTGTTCCAGTCCTTCAGCGAGGTTTCGACGATCGGGGCCGGCGGCCGGAACACCCCGGCCAGGTTCGCCATCACGTCGACGCGACCGGAATGCTCGGCCGCAGCCGCGACCGCGTCGCGCACGCTCTGCTCGTCGGTGACGTCGATCGCCACGGCGTGCGCCGAACCGCCGGCGGCGCCGATGCGTTCGATCACCTCGGCAAGTGGGCCGTCCACCTTTCGCGCGCCGGCGATCACCAGGGCGCCGGCCGCAGCGAAACGTTCGGCCACTACCGACCCGATACCGCCGCCGGCCCCGATGACCAGCACCGTGGTCCCGGCGAAGTCCTGATCACGTGCACGACGACGGTGGGCACCCATGCCGGTAAGCAAATCGTCAGCCGGGGAGTCCGTCAACCCTCATCAGGTGGCGACACCGCGGCGGACCAGCGACAGAACCACCGCCGCCAGCGCGAAGAGCCCCGACATGGTCCGGTTGAGCAGCTTCTGCTGGCGCGGGGTGCGCAACCAGCCCAGCAGCCGCGCCGCCATCCCGGTGTAGGCGCACATCACCAGGACGTCGACCAGCACCATGGTCGTGGCGATGGTCAGGTACTGCGGCAGCAGTGGACGGCTGAGCACCACGAACTGCGGCAGGACGGCGAGCAGGAACACCAGGCCCTTGGGGTTGGTGACGTTGACCAGCGCGCCCCGAAGCAGCAACGCCAGCCGCCCGCCGCGGGCGTCGGTATCGGCGGCGATCTGGTCGGTGAGGTCCTCAGCCGTGGTCCGCCATTGGCGCACCGCCAGGTAGATCAGATACAGCACCCCGATCCACTTGATCACGGTGAAGGCGGCGACGGACTTCGCCACGGCGGCGCCCAGACCGATCGCGACCACCGCCAGCTGGGTCATCAGCCCGATCTGCAGGCCGGCGACGCTCCAGGCGCCGCGGCGCAGTCCATGGGTGAGCCCGGTGGCCATCGACTGGATGGCGCCGGCCCCGGGGGAGACGCTGATGGCGATGGACGCTCCGACGAACGCCAGCCAGAGGTCGAACTGCATCGGGAGATTATGAGCCCCTGCCCCCGGTCGGCCGCAATCGATGCATAAACGATTTTCAATCGGATGCGCTGATCGGCGACAATTGCCGGTGATGATCACTCCACCGCTCCGGCTGTCCCGGATCGACCTGCGCGGCCGCGCGCTGACTGCCGCGCAACTGCGCGCTGCGCTGCCCCGCGGCGGCGTTGACGTCGACGCGGTGGTGCCCACTGTCCGTCCGATCGTCGACGATGTCGCCGAACGCGGCGCCGTCGCGGCGCTGGAGTACGGCGCCCGGTTCGACGGCGTGCGGCCCGACACCGTGCGGGTTCCGGCCGCCGAACTCGACGCCGCCCTGGCCGCGCTCGCTCCGGAGGTGCGTGCCGCCCTGGAGGTGGCCATCGAGCGGACCCGCGCCGTGCACGCCGACCAGCGCCGCACCGACTCCACGACGGTGCTCGCACCCGGCGCCTCGGTCACCGAGCGCTGGGTTCCGGTCGAACGCGTGGGCCTCTATGTTCCCGGCGGCACGGCGGTCTACCCGTCGAGTGTGGTGATGAACGTCGTGCCCGCGCAGGCCGCGGGGGTGCAGTCACTGGTGGTCGCCAGTCCGCCCCAGGCGAATTTCGGCGGCCTGCCGCACCCGACCATCCTGGCCGCGGCGCGGCTGCTCGGGGTCGAAGAGGTGTGGGCGGTCGGCGGCGCGCAGGCGGTGGCACTGCTCGCGTTCGGCGGCATCGACACCGACGGTGCCGAGCTCGCTCCGGTGGACATGGTCACCGGCCCGGGCAACATCTACGTCACGGCCGCCAAGCGGATCTGCCGGTCCCAGGTCGGCATCGACTCCGAGGCCGGCCCCACCGAAATCGCCATCCTGGCCGACTACACCGCCGACCCCGTGCACGTCGCCGCCGACCTGATCAGCCAGGCCGAGCACGACGTGCTGGCGGCCAGCGTGCTGGTCACCGACAGCGACGCGCTGGCCCAGGCCACCGAGGCCGAACTCAATGCGCAGATGCAGACGACGGTGCACCGCGAGCGCGTCACCGAGGCGCTCAGCGGACCCCAGTCCGGCATCGTGCTGGTCGACGACATCGACGCGGGGGTGCGGGTGGTCAACGCTTATGCCGCCGAGCACCTGGAGATCCAGACCGCCGAAGCCTCCCAGGTGGCGTCCCGGATCCGGGCTGCCGGGGCGGTTTTCGTCGGTCCCTGGTCTCCGGTGAGCCTGGGGGACTACTGCGCGGGGTCTAACCACGTGTTGCCCACCGCCGGCTGTGCTCGGCACTCCAGCGGGTTGTCGGTGCAGACTTTCCTGCGCGGCATCCACGTCGTGGATTACACCGAGGCGGCACTGAAAGACGTGTCCGGTCACGTCATCACCCTGGCCAACGCCGAGGACCTGCCCGCCCACGGCGAGGCGGTCCGCCGGAGGTTTGAAAGGTGACCTTGGGAGATCGGGCACGGCTGGCCGGCCTGCCGTTGCGGGACAACCTGCGTGGCAAATCCGCCTACGGTGCACCACAACTCGACGTACCGGTGCGGCTGAACACCAACGAGAATCCGCACCCGCCCAGTGCCGCTCTCGTCGACGACGCCGCCGAGTCGGTCCGGGCGGCCGCCGCGCACCTGCACCGCTATCCCGACCGCGACGCCGTCGACCTGCGCCGCGATCTGGCCGACTATCTCACCCGGGCCACCGGCGTGCAGGTGGCCCTCGAGAACCTCTGGGCCGCAAACGGATCCAACGAGATCCTCCAGCAATTGCTGCAGGCCTTCGGCGGACCGGGCCGCAGCGCGATCGGTTTCGTCCCGTCCTACTCGATGCACCCGATCATCGCCGACGGCACCCAGACCCGGTGGATCGCCTCGCTCCGCGCCGCGGATTTCAGCCTGGACACCGATAGTGCAGTCGCGGCCATCCGTGAGCACAAGCCTGACGTCGTCTTCGTCACCAGTCCGAATAACCCGACAGGACAGAGCATTTCCCTGGCAGCCCTGCGACGGTTGCTGGAGGCGATGACGGGCGGGGTGCTGATCGTCGACGAGGCCTACGGCGAATTCTCCGCCGAGCCGAGCGCCGTGCGCCTGATCGAGGAGTACCCCACCCGGTTGGTCGTCAGCCGCACCATGAGCAAGGCGTTCGCATTCGCCGGGGGCCGACTCGGCTATTTCGTGGCTGCCCCGGCGGTGATCGAGGCTGTCCTGCTGGTGCGGTTGCCCTACCACCTCTCCGTCATCACCCAGGCCGCCGCGCGTGCCGCACTGCGGCACGCCGACGAGACCCTGGCATCGGTGGCGGCCCTGGTTGCCGAACGGGACCGGGTCAGTGCGGCATTGAGCGGCATGGGATTTCACGTCGTACCCAGCGATGCCAACTTCGTGTTGTTCGGCGAATTCCGCGATGCCGCAGCCGCCTGGCAGCACTATCTCGACGACGGCGTGCTGATCCGCGATGTCGGCATTCCCGGACATCTGCGCGTCACCATCGGACTGCCCGACGAGAACGACGCCTTCCTGGCGGCCAGCCGAAAACTCGCCGCAACAGAACTGACCCAGCCGCTAGGAGCACCATGACCAAGACCGTGGAATTTCACAGCGCAGCTCGCCGCGCCCGGGTCGAACGCAAAACGAAAGAGTCCGACATCGTCGTCGAACTCGACCTCGACGGCACCGGCAAAGTAGAGATCGACACCGGCGTGCCGTTCTTCGACCACATGCTCACCGCACTGGGCGTCCACGCCAGCTTCGACCTGAGCGTCACCGCCCGCGGGGATGTCGAGATCGAGGGCCACCACACGGTGGAGGACACCGCGATCGTCCTCGGCACCGCCCTGGGTCAGGCGCTCGGCGACAAGAAGGGCATCCGCCGCTTCGGCGACGCCTTCATCCCGATGGACGAGACCCTGGCGCACGCCGCCGTGGATGTGTCCGGGCGGCCGTATTTCGTGCACACCGGCGAACCCGACTACCTGGTGGACTTCACCATCTCGGGATCGGGCGTGCCGTATCACACTGTGATCAACCGGCACGTCTTCGAGTCGCTGGCCGCCAACGCGCGCATCGCCCTGCATGTGCGCACCCTCTACGGCCGCGACCCGCACCACATCACCGAGGCGCAGTACAAGGCGGTGGCCCGGGCGCTGCGTCAGGCCGTCGAGCCCGACCCGCGTGCCGTGGGCGTGCCGTCTACCAAAGGTGTTCTGTGACAACATGTTCTGTTGTCGTCCTGGACTACGGTTCGGGCAACCTCCGATCGGCCCAGCGTGCACTGGAGCGCACTGGTGCCGACGTGGAGGTGACCGCGGACCGCACGGCCGCGATGGCCGCCGACGGCCTGGTGGTGCCCGGCGTCGGGGCGTTCGAGGCATGCATGACCGGGCTGCGCTCCATCGGCGGTGACGAGATCATCGCCGACCGGGTATCGGCCGGCCGGCCGGTGCTCGGCGTGTGTGTCGGGATGCAGATCCTGTTCGCGCACGGGGTGGAGTTCGGGGTGGAGAGCCGCGGCGCCGCGCTGTGGCCCGGATCGGTGACCCGGCTCGATGCGCCGGTGATCCCGCACATGGGCTGGAACGTCATCGAGGCCGCGCCGGGCAGCAGACTGTTCAAAGGGCTCGCGCCGGACACCCGTTTCTACTTCGTGCACTCCTACGCCGCCCAGTCATGGGAGGGCGATCCCGGTGCGCTGCTGACCTGGGCCACCCACCACACGCGGTTCCTGGCGGCCGTCGAGGACGGGCCATTGGCCGCCACGCAATTTCATCCGGAGAAGAGCGGCGACGCCGGCGCGGCGCTGCTCGCCAATTGGGTAGAGGGACTGTAGATATTCAGATGAACAGCTACGGGAATCGATTGATCTTGTTGCCGGCCGTCGATGTCGTCGAGGGCCGGGCGGTGCGGCTGGTTCAGGGCAAGGCCGGCAGTGAGACCGAATACGGCTCCGCGCTGGACGCGGCACTGACCTGGCAGCGCGATGGCGCGGAGTGGATCCACCTGGTCGATCTCGATGCGGCCTTCGGCCGGGGCAGCAACCGTGAACTGCTCGCCGAGGTGGTGGCCGCGATGGAGGTCAACGTCGAGTTGTCCGGCGGGATCCGCGATGACGAGTCGCTGCGGGCGGCGCTGGCGACCGGGTGTGCCCGGGTCAACATCGGCACCGCGGCCCTGGAAGACCCCGAATGGTGCGCCCGCGCCATCGGCGAGTACGGCGACAGGGTGGCGGTGGGCCTAGATGTGCAGATCGTCGACGGCGACCACCGGCTGCGCGGCCGGGGGTGGGAGACCGACGGCGGTGAGCTGTGGCAGGTGCTGGAACGCCTTGACAGCGAGGGCTGTTCACGTTTCGTCGTAACCGACGTCACCAAGGACGGAACCCTCACCGGACCCAACCTCGATCTGCTGGAGAGCGTGGCCGAATGCACCGACGCCCCGGTGATCGCCTCCGGTGGGGTGTCGAGCCTGGAGGACCTGCGTGCCATCGCCACGTTGACCGATTGCGGAGTGGAGGGCGCCATCGTCGGCAAGGCCCTCTACGCCGGACGCTTCACCCTGCCCGAGGCTTTGGCGGCCATGAAGTCGACGGTGAACCGCTAACGTGCCCGATCTGCAGGCACTCGTCGCCGAAGCCGCGGCGATCCTGGACCGGGCCGCGGTGCCGTTCCTCGCCGGGCACCGGGCGGAGTCTGCGGTGCAGAAGAAGGGCAACGACTTCGCCACCGAGGTGGATCTGGCTCTGGAACGCCAACTGGTGGCCGAACTCCAAGCCGCCACCGGAATCGGCGTGCACGGCGAGGAATTCGGCGGAGCCGACCTGAATTCGCCGTTGGTCTGGGTGGTCGATCCCATCGACGGGACCTTTAACTACGCCGCCGGCTCACCGATGGCCTCGATCCTGGTGGCCCTGCTGCGTGACGGTGAACCGGTCGCCGGCCTGACCTGGCTGCCGTTCACCGGCCAGCGCTACACCGCCGTGCTCGGGGGCCCGTTGGTGTGCAACGACACCCCGCAACCGGCCCTGGGCCCGGCCTCGCTGCCGGACTGCATCGTCGGCGTGGGCAGCTTCAACGTCTTAGGCCGGGGCCGCTACCCGGGCCGCTGGCGGCTGGCGGTGTTCGAACAGCTCAGCCGGGTGTGCTCGAAGATCCGCATGCACGGATCGATCGGCATCGACCTGGCCTACGTCGCGGACGGAATCCTCGGGGCAGCAGTCCATTTCGGTGGGCAGGCGTGGGACCATGCGGCAGGGGTGGTGCTGGTGCGGGCCGCCGGGGGCGTGGTCACCGACCTTGCCGGTGACCCATGGACCCCGGCCACCCGCGGTGTGCTGGCTGCAACTCCCGAGGTGCACGAGCAGATGCTGGACCTGTTGCGCCGAGTGGGACCACCGGAGGTGTTTCGCTGATGGATGTGGCGGTGCGGGTCATCCCCTGCCTGGACGTCGACGCCGGACGGGTGGTCAAGGGCGTCAACTTCGAAAACCTGCGCGACGCAGGCGATCCGGTGGAACTGGCGGGCGTCTACGACGCCCAGGGCGCCGACGAACTGACCTTCCTGGACGTCACCGCGTCGTCGTCGGGGCGGGCGACCATGCTCGACGTGGTGCGTCGAACGGCCGAGCAGGTCTTCATCCCGCTCACCGTCGGCGGGGGGGTGCGCTCGGTCGAGGACGTCGACGCCCTGTTGCGCGCCGGTGCGGACAAGGTGTCGGTCAATACCGCGGCGATCGCCCGTCCGGAACTTCTCGCCGAGCTGTCCCGGCGGTTCGGTTCGCAATGCATCGTGCTGTCGGTGGACGCCCGCACGGTGCCGGCCGGTGGGACACCGACGGCGTCGGGCTGGGAGGTCACCACCCACGGCGGGCGGCAGGGCACCGGGATCGACGCCATCGAATGGGCAAGGCGCGGAGCCGAACTCGGCGTCGGGGAGATCCTGCTGAACTCGATGGACGCCGACGGTACCAAGGCGGGCTTCGACCTGCCGATGCTGCGGGCGGTGCGCGAGGCGGTGACGTTACCGGTGATCGCCAGTGGCGGCGCCGGGGCGGTGGGCGATTTCGCGCCCGCGGTGCAGGCCGGCGCCGATGCGGTGCTGGCGGCCAGCGTGTTCCATTTCGGCGAGCTGACGATCGGTGAGGTGAAGGCCGCGATGTCGGCGGAGGGGATTACCGTCCGATGAGCGTCAGCGAAGAGGACAAATGGGGACCCGTCCGATGAGCGTCA
>JBAXUD010000135.1:0-7770 GCA_037129875.1 Mycobacteriaceae bacterium | reverse complement strand
CCGAGTCGGTCGGCGATCTGCCGGTAGGTGAGCACTCCGCTGCCGGCGTGCACCAGGGCGCCGAAGTAGCTCATCTCAAGTGCGGACACCGTCCGGGCGTCGGCGTCTGGTCCCAGTGCCGACTTGATCCGCTGGTGGATCTCCGATCCGATCTGGTCGCGCACCGTGCGCACGGCGGCGTCATGGCTGAGCAGGGCGGTGGTGCACGCGGCGGCGACCTCGGGCTCGTCGGCGACGACCAGGGCCAGGCTGCGCAATGCCTGCTGGACGCGGCTGACCTTGGTGTCGTTGACATCGGTGAAGAACGGCACAAGCCGGACCAGATCGAGGTAGACCTCGGCCACGAGGTGGTTCTTCGACGAGAAGTAGGTGTAGGCGGTGGCAGGCGCCACCTGGGCGCGGGCGGCAACGGCGCGCACGGTCAGGTCGGCGTAGGAGGACTCCCGCAGAGTCTCCAGCGCGGCACGCACCAGCTTGCGAACGGTCTCTTCCTGGCGCGGACGTCGCGTCGCCCCGGTGCGCTCGGGCGCTACCGCCACGCCGTCACTGGACACATGTCCACCGTAAGGGAGCTGGCCTGCCGGATGCAAGTGGTGCTACTGAACCGGCAGTTCGCAACAGTATTTCGTCGCTCTTCCCTTGCACTCCAGCCGCCGGGGTCGCTATGGTTCGACCGGGCTATATCGGACAGGTGTCCACTAGGAGGTGCGGATGGCGATCGCCGTCGAGCGCAGTAGCGATCTGTTCATCGACGGAAACCTGACACCCGGTGGCGCCGGGCGGTTTCCGACCGTCAACCCCGCAACCGAGGAGGTCCTGGGCACCGCCGCCAACGCCGACGAGCGCGACATGGACCGCGCCATCGCGGCCGCCCGGCGTGCCTTCGACGCAGGCCGCTGGTCGACCGACACCGAGTTACGCATTCGCTGTATCCGGCAGCTGCGCGACGCCATGCGGGCCAACATCGAATCGCTGCGTGAGATCACGATGGCTGAAGTCGGTGCCCCGCGCATGCTGACGGCGGCAGCACAGTTGGAGGGCCCGGTCGAGGATCTGAGCTTCGCCGCCGACACCGCCGAGTCCTTCCCCTGGCGCACCGACCTCGGCATCGCCGCTCCGATGGGCATCAAGACCCGTCGCACCCTGGTCCGGGAGGCGGTCGGCGTGGTCGGCGCCATCACGCCGTGGAACTTCCCGCATCAGATCAATCTCGCCAAAATCGGACCGGCCCTGGCGGCCGGCAACACCGTCGTGCTCAAACCCGCACCTGACACTCCCTGGTGCGCAGCGGTTCTCGGCGAGCTGGTGGCCGAACATACGGATATGCCAGCGGGCGTGCTCAATATCGTCACCTCCGACGATCACGCCGTCGGCGCGATGTTGACCAGTGATCCACGGGTGGACATGGTGTCGTTCACCGGGTCGACCGCGACGGGCCGGGCCGTTATGGCCGCGGGGGCGCAGACCCTCAAGAAAGTGTTCCTGGAACTCGGCGGGAAGTCGGCGTTCCTGGTCCTCGACGATGCGGATCTGGCCGCTGCATGTGCCATGGCGGCATTCACCGCCTCGGTGCATGCCGGCCAGGGCTGCGCGATCACGACCCGACTGGTGGTGCCGCGGGCGCACTACGACGACGCTGTGGCGGCGGCTGCCGCCACCATGTCGGGCATTAAGCCTTCAGACCCGACCAAGCCCGGAACCATCTGTGGCCCAGTCATTTCCGCGCGGCAGCGAGACCGGGTGCAGTCCTATCTCGACCTGGCCATCGCCGAGGGCGCAACGTTCGCCTGCGGTGGCGGCCGGCCCGCCGACCGTGATCGTGGGTTCTTCATCGAGCCGACGGTGATCGCCGGTCTGGACAACACGGCGCGGGTGGCCCGCGAGGAGATCTTCGGGCCGGTGCTGACCGTCATCGCCCACGACGGCGACGACGACGCCGTCCGCATCGCCAACGACTCGCCGTACGGACTGTCCGGCACCGTGTTCAGTGCCGACCCCGAACGTGCCCAGGGTGTGGCCAACCGGCTTCGGGTCGGCACCGTCAACGTCAACGGCGGGGTCTGGTACTCGGCCGACGTTCCGTTCGGTGGCTACAAGCAGTCCGGAGTGGGACGGGAGATGGGTGTGGCAGGGTTCGAGGAATACCTCGAACTGAAAGCCATTGCGACTGCGGCGACCTGAAGAAGGAGAGACAGTGGGACAGTTCGACGACAAGGTGGCCATCGTCACCGGTGCCGGCGGCGGTATCGGCCAGGCCTACGCCGAGGCGCTGGCCGGCGAGGGCGCGGCGGTGGTGGTGGCCGACATCAACGCCGAGGGGGCCGACCGGGTTGCCGCCGCGATTGCGGCGGCGGGCGGCAGGGCGATCGCGGTTGCGGTCGACGTGTCCGATCCGGCTTCGGTCGCGGCGATGGCCGACCGCACGGTTGCGGAGTTCGGCGGTATCGACTTCCTGGTGAACAATGCCGCGATCTTCGGCGGCATGAAGTTGGACATGCTGCTGACCGTCGACTGGGACTACTACAAGCGGTTCATGAGCGTGAACCTCGACGGTGCACTCGTGTGCACCCGGGCCGTCTACAAGAACATGGCCGCACGGGGCGGCGGCGCGATCATCAACCAGTCCTCGACCGCGGCCTGGCTCTACGCCAACTACTACGGCCTGGCCAAGGTCGGCATCAACGGCCTGACCCAGCAGCTGTCCCGCGAACTGGGCTGGCAGAACATCCGGATCAACGCGATCGCGCCCGGTCCGATCGACACCGAAGCCAACCGGACCACCACACCGGCGGCGATGGTCGAGGACATCGTGAAGCGAATTCCGCTGAGCCGCATGGGCCAGCCCGACGATCTGGTGGGCATGTGTCTGTTCCTGTTGTCGGATCAGGCGAAGTGGATCACCGGGCAGATCTTCAATGTCGACGGCGGACAGATCATCCGGCCATGACTGACGTGTTGAGTGACCCCATCGAAGACGGCGATGTCAGCGAGCCGTCGATCGGATACATCGGGCTGGGCAGCATGGGCGCCCCGATGGCCATGCGTCTTGTCGGTTGGTCCGGCGGACTGACCGTCTACGACGTGCGCGAGGAGGTGATGACGCCATTCGTCGAGGCCGGGGCCACTGCGGCCGACGGTCTTGCCGAGATCGCCGCGGCAGACCTGATCAGCATCACCGTGCTCGACGATGCCCAGGTGCGCGACGTGGTCTCACAACTGGCGCCACGCGCGGCACCGGGAACCGTCATCGCCATCCACTCCACCATCGCCGACACCACCGCCGGGGAACTGGCGGCCGAACTGGCGACGCGCGGGATCCACGTGATCGACGCACCGGTCAGCGGCGGTGCGGGTGCGGCGCGCAACGGTGAACTGGCCACCATGGTTGGTGCTTCGCGCGAGGTGTACGAACGCATCAAGCCGGTGTTCAAGCAGTGGGCGTCGCTGGTGATCCATGCCGGTGAACCCGGTGCGGGAACCCGGATGAAACTGGCCCGGAACATGTTGACCTTCACCGGCTTTGCCGCGGCCTGCGAGGCGATGAGACTGGCGGAGCAGGCGGGCCTGGATCTGCAGGCGCTGGGCCGGGTCGTTCGGCACACCGATGCGCAGACCACCGGGCCGGGTGCGATCATGATCCGCGACAATATGCACGAGATCGAGCCCGGACACTGGCTTTACGACACCTTCACCCACACCCGGGCGCTGGGTGAGAAGGACCTGAACTTCGCTCTGGCACTGGGTGATTCGCTCAAGGTCGATCTCCCGCTGGCGCAGATCGCGCTGCGCAACCTGGCCGCCGGCCTCGGTGTGCCGCATCGAGAGGAGTAGGGCATGGACGAACTGCGCCGCAAAGGCCTGGCCAAGATGAACGAGGTCTACGGGTGGGAGATGCCCGACCTGCCGGGCGACTACTTCGCGCTGACCGTCGACCACCTCTTCGCCGACATCTGGAGCCGACCCGGACTGTCCATGCGGGACAAGCGGATCATGACGCTGTCGGTGGTGACGGCCCTCGGTCTGCCCGACCTCGCCGAAATCCAGGTCAACGCCGCACTGGGCAACGAGGAGATGACCGAGGACGAGTTGCGGGAGATGGCGATCTTCATCACCCACTACGTGGGTTTCCCGCTCGGATCGACCTTCAACTCCGTGGTGGAGAAGGTCGCAGCCAAGCGCCGCAAGGCGACTAACTGACTGCCGCCGTGTAGGCAATCGCGCCCAGAACGAACACCCCCACACACAGTCCCAGCGTCCCAATAGCGAACGGCCACGCTGTTTTACGGGTGGCCAGGCGCACGATGGTGGTGATGATCCCCGCCACTGCCACGAGCGCGGCGACCACCACGGCAGTCATCGACGCCGTGACCGCTCCCTCCGCACTGCACGTCGCCGGCGGGCAATGATCCAGAAACGCAACCGAGAACAACCCCATGAATGCGCCTGCGCCGACGACCAGCACCGTCACCACCATCACAACGACGGAGCCGGTGACGTCGCCGGCGTTGCGCGGCGGCGGTGTTGACGCTGGTGGTGGCGGCCACGATGGCGGCATTGGATAGCCCATGGGGGAATCGTAGGCGCGCATTCTCGATGATGGCCTTCGCCGCGGCGACCTGCCGCCCGCCCGTCCGTTCGCCCACACCTGGTGATGGTTAGGGTGTGTGATCGTGCGCGTCCTCGTGATCGGATCAGGTGCCCGCGAACATGCCCTGCTCAGGGGCCTGCGCAAGGACCCGGCGGTCGAATTCCTTGCTGTCGCGCCCGGCAATGCCGGTACCGGTGCGATCGCCGCGCAGTACGACGTTGACGCCACCTCTCCCGACGAGGTGACCGCTCTGGCGAGGAGGGTCGGCGCCGACCTGGTTGTGGTCGGCCCGGAGGTGCCACTGGTCCGGGGCGTGGCAGACGCGGTCCGCGCGGCCGGTATCGCCTGTTTCGGACCGTCGCAGGACGCCGCCCGCATCGAAGGATCCAAAGCCTTCGCCAAAGACGTGATGACCGCTGCGGGCGTGCGCACCGCGGGCAGCGAGACGGTGGACACCCCGGCCGCTCTCGACGCCGCCCTCGACCGGTTCGGTCCGCCCGCCGGGCAGCGGGCCTGGGTGGTCAAGGACGACGGCCTGGCAGCCGGCAAAGGGGTGGTGGTCACCGCCGACCGGGACACCGCTCGCGCGCACGCCGCGGAACTGCTGGAATCAGGACATCCGGTGCTGCTGGAATCGTTCCTCGACGGCCCCGAGGTGTCGCTGTTCTGTCTGGTCGATCGCGGCACGGTGGTGCCCTTGCTGCCGGCTCAGGACTTCAAGCGGGTGGGGGACGACGACTCCGGACCGAATACCGGCGGAATGGGCGCCTACGCGCCCCTGCCCTGGTTACCGGACGGGGTGACGTCGGCGATCGTGCGGGACGTCGTGGAACCCGTTGCCGCTGAGATGGTTCGGCGCGGGTGCCCGTTCTCCGGGCTGCTCTACGCCGGGCTGGCCATGACATCCCAGGGCCCCGCCGTCGTGGAATTCAACTGCCGCTTCGGCGATCCGGAGACCCAGGCTTTGCTCGCACTGCTGGAATCCCCTCTGGGACAACTGCTTCACGCCACGGCTACCGGAACGCTCGCTGACTTCCCTGCGTTGCGGTGGCACGACGGCTACGCCGTCACCGTTGTGCTCGCGGCCGAGAACTATCCTGGCCGCCCGCGGGTGGGCGACGTCATCGCCGGCGCCGGAGCCGATGGCGTTCTGCACGCCGGGACCTCGCAACGCGACGACGGAGCCGTCGTCTCCTCAGGAGGGCGGGTGCTTTCGGTGGTCGGAACCGGACCCGACCTCATCGCGGCCCGCGATGCGGCCTACCGGATCATGTCGTCAATCCGACTGCCGGGAAGTCACTTTCGCACCGACATCGCCCTTGCCGCCGCGCAGGGGCGGGTCGCGTTGTGAGCGGGCCGGACAGGAGGGCCGCATTCCGGGCCGAACGGGCCGACGTGCTGGCGTTCTGCGACTCCCTGGGGCCGGCCGACTGGCGGATGAACAGCCTCGCGCAGGGCTGGAGCATCACCGACGTCGTGGCGCACATGGGATCGGGATGCCACGCGATGTTCACTCGTCAGGCGCTCAAGCTGATGCGGGGCGTCGATATCGAGCAGGCCAACGACGAATTGGTCGCAGCTCGCCGGGACCGGCAGCCTTCTGAGGTGCTGGCCGAATACCGAAGGTGGAGCGGAGTTTTCGGCGCCGTGATCCCATCGGCCGTCCGAACACCGCTGGGGCGGGTGCAGATGCCGCTGGCCGAACTCGGCCGCTTCCCGGCACGGCTGCTGACCAGTGGCCTGGTGTTCGACCACCATACCCATCTACGCCACGACATGGCGCCAGCCTTAGGCCGCCCCGCACCGGGAAGCGACGCCAACCGGATGGCCGCCGTTCTGGAGTGGATGACGGCTGTGCTGGCCAACCAGTTGTCCGCCGCCGCTCCGTCCTGGCTGGACCGCCCACTGGCGCTGACACTGGCCGGCCCCGGCGGCGGTTCGTGGCGGGTCGAAACCTCCGGTGCGGTGACGCCGGGACGCACCGAACCGGCGGCAGCGCATATCACCGGGCTCACACTGGAATTTCCGGAATGGGGCACCGGGCGGGCGGATTGGCGTGACCGCGACGTCACCGTCACCGGTGACGTCGACTACGGCGCGGCCCTTCTGGACACGATCAACATCGTCTGACGCCGCCGAAGGCGGCAACGGACAGGACCCAGCCGAAGGCGGGAAAACGGACACGACCCCGCCGAAGGCGGCAAACCGACCGAGCGTCAGGCCGTCAACAACGGCGCCATCCAGGCGATCTCGGCAGGCAGCTGCGAGCTCCAGAACGCCGGGTCATGCCCGCCCGGGGAGAACCCGCCGGCCGGCGGGTTGGGTAACTGGGCGATGAACGCCTTGGTCGCCGCGTAGAACGGGTCGCTCTCGCCGCAGTCGATGCGGATCGGTATCGATGCCAGGGCCGGAAGTCCCCACACACTGTTGGCGGCAAAGTCCTCGGGCCCGTCGAAAGCACCCGGCGCCGCCGCGCCGGAGGAGAACCACAGGGCCGGGCTGACGGCGCAGATGGCCGCGGTGCGGGCCGGACCGAGGCGCGCACCTAACAGCAGCGCGCCGTAGCCGCCCATCGACCAGCCCATGAAGCCGACCCGCGAGGTGTCCAGACCGTGCTCGCCGAGCATGGGCAGCAGTTCATCCAGCACCATCGCCCCGGTGTCCTCCCCGGAGGCGCGTCGGTGCCAGTAGCTGCCGCCACCGTCCACGGCGACCACGGCGAACGGCGGAAGCCCGGCCTGTACCGCCTGGGCGAGTGCGCCCTCCACGCCACCGGCCATCACCGTCGCCGCGCTGCTGCCTTTGCCGTGCAGGGCTATGACCGGCCGCAGTGGTTGGGTCTGGCCCGGCGGGCGGGCGATCGCCCAGTTCGTCGGGATGCCGCCGCGGGCGGCGGAGACGAAAGTTCCGGTCACCATGGTCGGCGCAGCCGGGTCCGCGCCCGCCCGGATCGTTGCGGTGGCTGCGCCCAGCGCTGCTGCGCCCACAGCGCCCGCGCCGAGACGCAACGCAGAACGTCGGGTGATCTCTGGCATTCCGCCATCCTGCCAGTGCCGATTGGAAGTAGGTAGCGCGGCGGACTCCGGGTTTTAACCCTGGGGGTGAGCGCGTCGACTGCGCCGTCGAGGTGCCCACTTTTCCGTTTGGGCCGGGGTGTCGGGCTGGGTAGATAGGTGCGACCT
>JBAXUD010000134.1:0-7807 GCA_037129875.1 Mycobacteriaceae bacterium | reverse complement strand
GATCCGGAGCGCCTCGTTCACGCGCTGTTCTCCTGACGCTCAGCGTCGCGACCCGGTTAGCTCATCGCAATCCGCTATCCAGGTGATGTGCGATGCACCGTGTTCGGAACCGGCTACCTGGGCGCCACGCACGCCGCAGGTATGGCGGAGATGGGTCATCACGTCGTCGGGGTGGATATCGACCCCGGCAAGGTCGCCAAACTCTCAGCAGGCGAAGTTCCCTTTTACGAGCCGGGACTCGCGGAGGTCCTGCGGGAGAACATCTCCCGCGGACGACTGCAGTTCACCACCGACTACCGCCAAGCGGCGGAATTCGCCGATATCCATTTCCTCGGCGTGGGGACTCCGCAGAAGAAAGGCCAGTACGGAGCCGATCTTCGGCATGTTCATGCCGTCATAGACGAGCTCGTACCCTTACTGACCCGACCGTCGGTGATCGTGGGCAAGTCCACGGTCCCGGTCGGCACCGCTGCCGAACTGGCGCAACGAGCCCGCAGACTCCTGCGGCCTGGCGTCGACGTCGAGATCGCCTGGAATCCGGAGTTCCTGCGCGAAGGCTTCGCTGTTCACGACACGCTCCACCCCGACCGCATCGTCATCGGGACCGAGCGGGAGTCCGTGCGCGCCGAAGCCGCACTGCGGGCGCTCTACCGCGACCTCATCGACGGGGGAGTTCCGTTGATAGTGACCGATCTGCAGACCGCCGAATTGGTGAAGGTCTCCGCGAACGCCTTTCTCGCGACGAAGATCTCGTTCATCAATGCGATCTCGGAGGTGTGCGAGGCGGCCGACGCGGACGTTCGCGTGCTGGCCGACGCGCTCGGACACGACCCCCGTATCGGTCGTCAGTTCCTCAACGCGGGTCTGGGTTTCGGCGGCGGGTGCCTCCCGAAGGACATCCGGGCGTTCATGGCCAGGGCCGGCGAACTCGGCGCGAGCCACGCACTGACGTTCCTGCGCGAGGTTGACAGCATCAACATGCGTCGTCGCACCCGGATGGTGGAACTGACGACCGCTGCCTGCGGCGGATCCCTGCTGGGCGCCAATGTCGCGGTGCTGGGTGCAGCCTTCAAGCCTGAATCCGATGACGTGCGCGATTCGCCGGCGCTCAACGTCGCCGGCCTGCTTCAGCTCAACGGTGCAAGCGTGACGGTGTATGACCCCCGGGCGATGGAGAATTCACAGCGGTTCTTCCCGACCCTGACCTATGGCACCTCCGTTGAAGAGGCGTGCGACTCCGCCGACGCCGTGCTGGTCCTCACCGAATGGCGGGAATTCGTTGACCTCGAGCCGGATTCGCTGGCCGAGCTGGTCCGCTCCCGAGTCATCGTCGATGGCAGGAACTGCCTGGACCGGTCCCGGTGGACGGCCGCCGGGTGGACGTTTCACTCGTTGGGTGGGCGCGCTTCATAACGGCGGGCGCCTGACTCGTCATCATCTGTACACCGACACAACACCTTTCGGTACCCGTATCGCCAGACGATATGACGATCGTTGCCTCCTATGAGCACCTCATCCGTACTCATCGCCCCCGACCAATCCGACTCTCACTTCACCAGCGGTCCCCGCTACACCCTGCTGCTGACCACCGACCCCGCCGACATCTGCGCCGTCCAACGACTTCGGTATGACGTCTTCTCAACCGAACCCGGATTCGGACTTCGCAACGACGCCCGCATCGACGCGGATCGCTTCGACGAATACTGCGACCACCTGATCGTCCGCGAGGACCGATCGGGTGACATCGTGGGTTGCTATCGCATGCTGCCTCCGCCGGGTGCCATCGCCGCCGGCGGGCTGTATTCGGCCACCGAGTTCGACATCACCGCACTGGACGCGCTTCGGCCCTCGCTGGTCGAGATGGGGCGTGCAGTGGTGCGCAACGACCACCGCAACGGCGCCGTCGTACTGATGATGTGGACCGGCATCCTGGCCTACCTGGATCGCAGCGGCTACGACTACGTGACCGGATGCGTCTCGGTGCCGGTATTCGGTGCGGGTGCGGCGGGCAGTCAGATCCGCGGCGTGCGGGACTTCGTCCGCACCCGTCACGCGACGTCCGCGCCGCTGACCGTCTTCCCCTACCGTCCGGTGCAGCTCGACGGCCGGACCCTCGACGACATCGAGGCGCCGGCCCGGCCCGTGATCCCGCCCCTCATGCGCGGCTACCTGCGACTCGGCGCCCAGATCTGCGGCGAGCCCGCCCACGATCCGGACTTCGGCGTCGGTGACTTCCCCGCACTGTTGGACAAACGCAGAGCCGATATCCGCTACCTGACCCGACTCCGCTCGGCGGCCGCGGCATGAGCACCGGACTGCTCGACAAGATCGAACACGCATGGCTGCCGAAGACCACCTGCGACGAACGTTGCGTTGGCGGTGAGCATCCGGAGTCCTCGGCGCGCGCTGCGATCCGCTCGGTGAGGCGCATCGTCACGGTGTTCCTCGTGCTGTTGGCGCTACCGCTGCTCGTCGTCCCGGTACCCGGCCGGGCGGGCGTCCAGCGTGGATACTGCCGTCTGGTGCTTCGGTGCCTTGGGGTGCGAATCAGACTGTCAGGCAATCCGATCCGGAACCTGCCCGGTGTCCTGGTGGTCAGCAACCACACCTCCTGGGTCGACGTCTTCGCCATCGGTGCGGTCGTCCCCGGCAGCTTTGTGGCACGTGCCGACCTGGTGGAGTGGCCCGCGATCGGACCGGCCGTCCGCATGATGGGCGTCATCCCGATCGACCGGCGAAGCCTGCGCAAGCTACCGCCGGTGGTGGAAGCGGTCACCGAACGCCTGCGTCAGGGACGCACCGTCGTCGCCTTTCCAGAGGGAACGACCTTCTGCGGCAGGCACAACGGAAAATTCCGGCCCGCGGTGTTCCAGGCCTCCATCGACTCGGGCCGTCCCGTGCAGCCGGTGTGCCTGACATACCGGTACCGCGACGGCCGACAGTCCACCGTCACTGCCTTCTTAGGCGAGGACAGCCTGTGGGCATCGGTGAAGCGAACCGTCCGAGCCCATGTCACGGTGGTCGATCTTGTGGTGGGTTCGCTGGAACTGCCCGGCGCGAGTCGGCGGGAACTGGCCGCGCGTTGTGAGACAGCCCTGCGCGTTCCGGCTGCTCGCTGAGCTAGCCGGCCGCGATCGGCAGCCGCACCTCGAAGCGGGCACCGCGGTCGAGATTATGTGCGGACAGCGATCCGCGGTGTGCGCGGACCAGTCCAGCCGCGATGGCCAGACCCAGGCCCGAGCCGCTTGGAAGCGACGAATCCTCCCGTGGCACACGGTGATTGGATCCGCGATATGCGACATCGAAGACCCGCGGCAGATCAGCGGCGTCGATTCCCACCCCGGTGTCGTCCACCCGCGCCCAGGCGCCGTCGGCGTCGGCGCCGACAGCCAGTCGCACCGTGCCGCCGGCCGGGGTGTGGGCGATCGCGTTGGCCACCAGGTTGGACAGCACCCGCACCAGTGCGCGGTCGCTGCCGATCACCCGCACCGGCGTCGCCGGCACGTCCACCTCCAGGGCCACTCCGGCGCGTTCGGCCGCGATGCGGTGGGCGCTCACCACGTCGTCGACCACCTCGTCAAGGGCGACCCGGTCATACGGCGCGGTGACCGCCCCGGCGTTGATCTTCGCCATCTCGAACAGGTCGTCGACCATCTCGGAGAGTCGCACGCTCTCGCACTCGATGCGCTTGGCCTGCACCCGAACCTCGTCGTCACGGACGATCCCGTCGGCGATGGCCTCGGACAGCGCCCGGATGCCGGCCAGTGGGGTGCGCAGATCGTGGCTGACGAAGGCGACCAGTTGCCGACGCGATTGTTCAGCGTCCCGCTCGGCATCCTGGATCTCCTGCTCCCACACCATTCTTCGCGCCTGGTACCGGGCGAGCATCACCGCGGCCGGCAGGGTCACCACAGCCACGACGAGCAGTACCACCACGATGATCCGGAAGGTTCCCCCGGTCATGAAGCGGCTGGCGCTCAAGACACCGGCGAGTGTGGCCAGCGTGGGAATCAGCACCAGGGTCACCATGGAAACGGTGATCGACCACGACCGCACCAGCCGGACGATCAGGCCACCGGCCAGCACCACCGGCAAGGAGCCACCGAGGGTCAGCAGTGCGATCGAACTCAGGTCATGCCCAGGCACGTTCACCGGCTGCGGCCTCCCCCTGCCACAGGTAGCCGCGGCCCCACACCGTCTGGACGCGGTGGTGGTCGCCGAGTTTGGACCGCAACCGCTTGACATGCACCGTGACCGTCGAGAGGTCGCCGAAGTCCCAGTTCCACACCCGCTTGAGCAACTCCTCGCGGGAATACACGGTGTCGGTGTGGGTGAGGAAGAACAACAGCAGATCGAATTCCCGGTTCGTCAGCCCAACCGGTTCGCCGGCGACGGTGACCGACCGGGCCGCCGTGGAGACGGCGAGTTGGCCGACGGTGATCTCCAACGGCACCGTCGACGACGTCGAGGGTGCGCGGCGCAGCACCGAGCGCACCCGCAGCGCCAACTCCCGTGGGCTGAAGGGTTTGGTCAGGTAGTCGTCGGCGCCGGCTTCCAGGCCCGCGATCCGGTCATCCTCCTCGCTGAGCGCGGTCAGCAGAATCACCGGCACGGTGTAGTCGCCGCCCTGGCGCAGGGTCCGGCACAACGAAAGGCCGTTGGGTCCGGGCATCATCACATCGAGCACCGCGACGTCGATCCGCTCGGTCCCGAGCACCCGCAGCGCTTCGTTGCCGTCGCCGGCCACCCGCACTTCGAGTCCGTCGCGCTCCAGGTAGCGCCGCACGACGTCGCGCACCACGGCATCGTCATCGGCGATCAGAACGCGGGCATTCATGAGTCCGAGCCTAACGCCGAAGTGTCTCGACCTGCGCCGCCGTCACGGTTTCGTCAGGGGGAGAACCGCTCGCGCAGCGCCCGGCGATCCAGCTTGCCGATGCCCCGGCGGGGCAGGTCGGTGACGAAGTGCACCTCACGGGGCGCAGCGGTGCGGTCCAACGACTGCGCCACGAACTCCCGCAACTCCGCCACGGTCGGCTCAGCCGACGGCACTGCCACCACCGCCGCGACGACCCGCTGTCCGAGCCGGTCGTCGGCGACACCGAACACCGCGCACTCCGCGACGCCTGCGTGCTGCGCCAGCACCGCCTCGACGGGCCCTGGCATGACCGTCAGCCCGCCGGTGCTGATCGCCTCGTCGCTGCGCCCGAGGACGCTCAGCCGCCCCGACTCGTCGAACATGCCGATGTCGTCGGTGTGGAACCAGCCCGGCTCCGCGAACGGGTCGGGCCCCGAAGACGGCGGATTGCGGTACCCCGCAGCCAGGGTCGCCCCGCCGATGACGATGCGTCCCTGCCCGTCCGGGCCGGCCGCGTCGATGCGCACCTCGACCCCGTCCAGTGGCAGCCCGTCGTAGACGCAGCCGCCGGAGGTCTCGCTGGAACCGTAGGTGCGCACCACCGTGATGCCGGCCTGCGCCGCTGCGTCGAGCACCGGCCGCGGCGCCGGGCCGCCGCCGAGCAGGACGGCGTCGAGTTCGGCCAGGGCGGCGGCGGCGGCCGGTTCGGCCAGAGCCTTCACCAGCTGGTTGGCGACCAGCGATGTGTAGCGCCGGCCCGAGCCCAGTTCGCTTACCGCACTGGGCAATTCAGCTGGGTCGAAGCCGCCCGAGACGTCAAGCTCCACCGGTACGGTACCGGCCAGGGCGCTGCGGATCAGCACCTGCATCCCGGCGATGTGGTGCGCCGGCAGCGCGAGCAGCCAGGTTCCCGGTCCGCCGAGGCGGTCGTGAGTGGCCGCCGCGCTGGCGATCAGCGCCGCCGGGGTCAGCATCGCCCCTTTGGGGGTGCCCGTGGTGCCCGACGTGCTGATCACCAGTGCGATCTCGTCGTCGATCTCCTCACCGACCCGCAATGCCGTGGTGAGCAGCTCGCTCTCGCGGAGGTCACCGGACGGCACGGGAACCATCGGGCCGTCCCGGCCGTCCAGCAGGCCCTCCAGCGCTGCAAGGAGCGAAAGCGCCGATGGCCCCGGCGGGATGACCAACGCGCGCAGAGTGGCTATCCGATTTCCTCCACGTCGCGTGGATCGTCCAGCGGCCATCCGAAGGCGGCCAGTTTCGCCCGTACCCGCTCCACCTCGGCAGGCTTGGGCAACTGGTCGGTGAGTCGCAGGATCTCGGCGCCGACGTCGATGAAACCGGGCTCCGGCAGATGCCGGAGTTGGCGCGCGACCTCGATGATCTCGTCGGCCGTGAGACGCCGGGACAGTAAAGCCAAGATAGGGAGGTAGTCGTTCCGGGGGACGCCGTTGGGGTAACCGGCCCGCAGCCACGTCACGACGCTGGTGAGAAAACGGTTCACCGCGGTCACCTCCGTGCGGGCTGCATTAGTGCAGGGGCCGTTCGTTCAGACCGATCCTAAAGTGCACCGCGGCGGCCGGGTGACGTTTCCGAACCGTAATCTTTCGCCCGTGTC
Organism: Mycobacteriaceae bacterium; assembly: GCA_037129875.1. Classification (GTDB taxonomy): domain Bacteria; phylum Actinomycetota; class Actinomycetes; order Mycobacteriales; family Mycobacteriaceae; genus Mycobacterium. Next base: position 1,331 of record JBAXUD010000134.1, on the reverse strand, counting down.
ACCCGACGCTGGGGCATACGCCAGATGAACACCGGGTGAATAGGTCCGGGATCACAGGAAACTGCCAGTTCGGGCGCTGTGACGAGGTTGGCGATAACTGGCCAAACGCTGCGTTCCCACCGCAGAATGAGCCGCATGAGCACAGAGACCATCATCTTGGTCCTGTTGATCGCCACCGCGCTGGCGTTCGACTTCACCAACGGCTTCCACGACACCGGGAACGCCATGGCGACCTCGATCGCCACCGGTGCCCTCAAGCCGAAGACGGCCGTCGTGCTGGCCGGCGTCCTGAATCTGGTCGGCGCCTTCCTCTCTGTCGAGGTCGCCATCACGGTCACCACCAACGTCCTGAAGATCCAGGATAAGAGCACCGGGCAATTGCTTTCCGGCATCGATGGGTCGATGGGCCTGACGATCATCTTCGCCGGCCTCATCGGCGGCATCCTCTGGAACCTGCTCACCTGGCTGTTCGGCATCCCGTCGAGTTCCTCGCACGCACTGTTCGGCGGCCTGATCGGCGCCGGCCTGGCTGCGTTGGGCACCGCGGGCATCAACTGGACCGGTGTCACCGAGAAGGTGCTGATCCCGGCCGTCGCCGCTCCGCTGATCGCCGGCCTCGTCGCGGCCTGCGGCACCTGGCTGGTCTACCGGATCACCCGCAGCGTGTTGGCCAAGCGTCGAGAGCAAGGTTTCCGCTGGGGCCAGATCGCCACCGCCTCGCTGGTCGCACTCGCCCACGGCACCAACGACGCGCAGAAGACCATGGGCGTGATCGCCCTGGCGCTGATCACTACCGGCCACCTGGGCGGCAACGTGAAAGAGGACGGCCTGCCGTTCTGGGTGATCGCCAGTTGCGCCATCGCCATCGGCCTGGGCACCTACCTCGGCGGCTGGCGGGTCATCCGCACCCTGGGCAAGGGCCTGGTGGAGATCGAGTCGCCGCAGGGTCTGGCCGCTGAGGCGTCCTCGGCAGCCATCATCCTCAGTTCCAGCGCGGCCGGCATGGCGCTGTCCACCACCCACGTCGCCACCGGGTCGATCCTCGGCAGCGGCGTCGGCAAGCCGGGCGCGCAGGTGCGCTGGGCGGTGGCCGGCCGGATGGCCGTCGCGTGGCTGATCACCCTGCCCGCCGCGGCTCTGGTCGGCGCGCTGTCGTACTGGCTGTCGTACCTGGTCAAGGACGTCACCGGATCGCGGCTGGCCGGCGACGCGGTGATCTTCGTGATCCTGGTCGCGCTGTCGGGCTACATGTGGTGGCGGGCCCAGCAGCAGAAGGTCGACAGCAGCAACGTCAACGCCGACTGGGATTCCTCCACCAACTCGGTGGTGCC
>JBAXUD010000133.1:0-7835 GCA_037129875.1 Mycobacteriaceae bacterium | reverse complement strand
CCGGCGGCCACACCGACGAATTGTGGCGCGAGGCAGGCCAACTCGGCTTCATCGGGGTCAACCTGCCCGAGGAGCTCGGGGGCGGCGGAGCCGGGATGTATGAACTCGCGCTGGTGATGGAGGAGCTGTCGGCGGGCGGGTGTCCGCTGCTGATGATGGTGGTCTCCCCCGCGATCAACGGCACCATCATCGCCAAGTTCGGCACCGATGAGCAGAAGAAGCGCTGGGTGCCCAGCATCGCCGACGGTTCGATCACTATGGCGTTCGCCATCACCGAACCCGACGCCGGGTCGAACTCCCACCGCATCACTACGACCGCCCGCCGCGACGGCAGCGACTGGATCCTGTCCGGCCAGAAGGTGTGGATCTCCGGACTCGACCAAGCGGAGTACGTCCTGGTGGTGAGCCGCACCTTTACCGAAGGGGTGGCGAAGTCCGAATCTCTGCGCCCGGCGCTGTTCATCGTCCCGACCGACGCACCGGGATTCAGCTTCACCAAGATTCCGATGGAACTGACCATGCCGGAGAGCCAGTTCCAGGTGTTCATCGACGAGGTGCGCCTGCCGTCCGATGCGCTGGTGGGCGCAGAGGACGCCGCGATCGCGCAACTGTTCGCCGGGCTGAACCCGGAACGCATCATGGGCGCGGCCAGTGCGGTCGGCATGGGGCGGCTGGCGCTGAACAAGGCATGCGACTACGTCAAGACCCGGCAGGTGTGGAAAACGCCGATCGGCGCACACCAGGGCATTGCACATCCGTTGGCGCAGAACCATATCGAGCTGGAGCTGGCAAAGCTCATGATGCAGAAGGCCGCGACCCTCTACGACGCCGGAGACGACATGGGTGCCGCCGAAGCCGCGAACATGGCGAAGTATGCGGCCGGCGAGGCATCGACCCGTGTGGTCGATCAGGCGGTGCAATCGATGGGCGGCAACGGCCTTTCGCAGGAATACGGCGTGGCCGCCATGCTGGTGGGCTCCCGGCTGTCCCGGATCGCACCGGTAAGCCGGGAGATGATCCTGAACTTCATCGCGCAGACCTCGCTCGGTCTGCCCCGGTCGTACTGAACGCGCCATGTCGGACACGCTCGTCTCGTATGCGGTCGACGGTCACGTCGCGCGGCTAACGCTGGACTCACCACACAACCGCAACGCGCTATCCGCGCGACTGGTGGGCCAGTTGCATGACGGGTTGCGCCACGCGGCGGCGGACCCGGCTGTCCGGGCAATCGTGCTGGGCCACAACGGCGGAACGTTCTGCGCGGGAGCGGACCTTTCCGAGGCGACCGGTGGCGATCCGTTCGAGGCAGCACTGGGCCGGGCCCGGGAACTGGCCGACCTACTCCGGTCGATCCTGGAATGTCCCATCCCAGTGATTGCAGCCGTCGATGGGCATGTTCGGGCTGGGGGGATGGGACTGATCGGAGCCTGCGACATCGTGGTCGCCGGACCGCGCAGCACCTTCGCATTGACCGAGGTGCGGATCGGAGTGGCGCCGGCGATCATCTCGCTGACCCTGCTGCCCAAGTTGGCGCCACGCGCGGCCGCCCGGTACTACCTGACCGGCGAGACGTTCGACGCCCGACGGGCAGCCGACATCGGGCTGGTGACGATCACCGCCGACGACGTGAGTTTCGCCGTCGACGCAGTGACCGCCGATCTGGCTAAGGGCTCGCCTCAGGGCCTGGCGGCCTCCAAGGCGCTGACCACCGCTTCGGTGCTGGCGGGCTTCGATCGTGACGCCGCCCGCCTGGCCGAGGAGTCCGCGCGGCTGTTCTTATCAGAGGAAGCTCGCGAGGGAATGCTGTCGTTCCTGCAGAAGCGGCCACCACGGTGGGCGCTCTAGCCGGGCGACGGTGACGGTTCGGTGAACCGGCTTTCGCCGGGGCGTTGAGTGGTCGTAGGCTCAGATGGCAATGAGCATGAGCAACTTACCGTCTCGCGATTCGTCGATGAAGGCCTCCGACGACGACCGGTTACAGGTCGCCCATTTGCTCTCTGAAGCCGCCTCGAACGGTCGGCTGACATTGGATCAGTACGAGGGCCGGTTGGCCAAGACCTACTCGGCAACCAGCTACGACGAGCTCGAGCGGCTGACCTACGACCTGCCGGAGGCCATGGAATTCCGGCGCGGAACGAGCCGGCCCGCGCCGTCGACCATGCTGCTGGCGATCCTCAGCGGCTTCGACCGCAGCGGCCGCTGGAACGTCCCGGGCCGGATGACGACGTTCACGCTGTTCGGCGGCGGCGTAGTGGATCTGCGTTACGCGGACTTCACGTCCTCCGACGTCGAGATCCATGCGTATTCGATCTTCGGCGGGCAGACGATACTGCTGCCGCCGGAGGTCAACGTCGACATCAAGGGCCACGCCGTGATGGGCGGATTCGACAAATCCGTGGAGGGCACCGGAACACCGGGCGCTCCGAAGGTTTCGATCAGAGGCTTCTCACTGCTGGGAGGCGTGGGCATCAAACGCCGCAAGCGCACCGCGAAGTCTGACTGACAGATCAGCCGGAAAACACATCGGCCCCCTCCTCGCGGAGGGGGCCGATGTGTTCTGTGCTGACTAGTTGCTGTTGGCGGCCTTGCGGGCGGCCCGCGCGGCAGCCTTCTCAGTCTGCTTCGCCTTCGCGTCGTTGATGCCGGAGGTGATCTGCGTGGTCGCCTTCTCCACCGCGTCGCGGACGGGGTGCCTGACAGCCGGAGCCTTAGCCGGGGTATCGGTCACGGCCGAGGTGCTTTCCGGGGCCTTGACCTCGGTCGTGCTCTCCGGGGCCTCGACCTCCGTGGCGTCACCACCATTGCTATCGGACGCCGGCGTGCTCTCCGGAGTCTTGACCTCAGTGGAGTCATCTCCCTTGGTGTCACCCGCCGGGGTCTTGACCTCGGTGGAGTCGTCGCCCTCGGTGTCAGCCGCCGGGGTGCTCTCCGCTGTCTTGACCTCCGGAGCCTTGACGTCGGAAACCGTAGCGGTCTCCGAGGATGCGGCGGCCACCAGCGACTGGGTCGCAGCCCCCGCACGCGTCGAGGCGGAGGGGAACGGCACCGCGCCGGTCGCGATGTCGACCCAGAAGTTCAGCGCGCCGGACAGGCCGTACTGGTAGAAGAGCGGCGGGACACCGCTGTTCTGAATCTCGAGGTCACCGAGGTAGGCCAGGATGCTGTCGCCCACGAAGGGGCCGACCACCGGCACCTGGCTGATGAGCCCGGCGGTGATCGACAGTCCGAGGTTGTAGAAGACCGAAACGTTGTACGGCCCCCAGAACGGGGCGGCGATCGGAATGGTCAGTCCCGGGATGGCCTTGCCGAACGTTGTCTGGAGTGCGTACCACGTTGCGGCGCTAAAGCCCTCGGAGACGAACTGGACCGTGGGCGAATTGCCGCTGCCGAGTAAAAATGTGGAGTTGGGCTCCCAGAAGTAGTTGACGATACCGGTATTCCACTTATCGACGTTGTCATAGCCCTGGCCGTTGCCGTTCACCAGGGCGTCGAAGAAGAGGTATGCCGCACCGGTGAAGCTTGTTTGGTAGCATCCGCCGTTGCAGTAGTCGGCCCAGGGGTTGACGTACCCGGTTTGAAGAAACGCGTCCTGGGGCGCGGCGGAATCGGCGCCGTAGTTGGTGGAGCTGAGAACGCCGCCCCACTTCGTGTTTTCAAAGAGGAGGTCGGTCCACTCGGACGCCGGGACCGACAGCACGTCGGCGAAGGTGGCCAGCTGCACCTTTGCCGCCGACAGCGCGTGCGGGCTGGGCAGGCTGAGCGAGGGGGCGATCGCCGGGCTGGCGACTGCGATGGCAGCGGCGCTGGCCAGCGTGGCCGCCGTGACGAGGGGATTGGTACGAGTCGCCATGATCGTTCCTTAGGTCCGGCCCGCCGGCTTAGCGGGCTCACGCTTTGCTGAGCTCCATCCTAGATGGCCGTCTTCATAGTAGGGGCAAGTTTGCCATGCGGCAAATCGATCAGCCGGAATTGACGGGCGTCGAGTTGCGCGAATTTCGCTGGTTGATCAGCGAACGGGCAGTATTAGAGGACTTACGGCAGTTTGCCAGAGTCCATCAGCGCTGGTTAGGGCTATTCTCATGTTCCCTTAAGGAGGACCTCCCTGCGATGATGTTTGCCAGAGACGTGGATTCGCCGTTAGCGAACGGATGGGCGCGGCTGCCACATGATTAGCCGTCAGCAAACCCGTTGTCGGCCGCATCCCGCGGGTGACCACGTCGTAACCATCCGGTAACGGCCGGTGAGCAATGCGGCTCGAGAAGTTTCCCGGTCAGGCGGCACCGATCCGCGCTGCGGTCCAGATGCGGGGAGCCTCGGTGCTGGGGCAGCATGACCTCGCGCCGCCGAAGCCGAAACCGCTGGTCGTGAGGGGGTCGACAACGGGCGGGGTCAGGGTTTGCTCACCCTTTTCAGCGGTCAGCGCCGCCGGCGGGACCGCAGGTAATCACCGACCACAGCAGCACCCAGCCCGTCGAGGTCGGGAACCACCACCCGGCCTTCGACTCGCCTCGCGACCTGGTCGATGAAACGGGCCAGGCCCGGGTCGTCACCGAGGCGGAAGATGGTGATCTGCGCGCCCAATCGGGCCACCTCGTCGAAGCCGCGGACGGTGTGGGCGATGGTGCGCGGGTGCGGCGGGTAATCAAAGAACACCCGGGTGCCGCGGCCGTCGAAGTCGTCGAGGTGAGCCGTGGGCTCACCGTCGGTGACGATCAGCACCACGGGCTGCGCGCTGGGGTGGCGCCGCAGGTGCCGGCCGGCCAGGGCCAGCGCATGGTGCAGGTTGGTGCCCTGCTCATACACGCCCTCCAGTCCGGTCAGCTCAGCGGCGCTGACCGTGCGGGCGTGGCGGCCGAAGGCGATGATCTGCAACGCATCCGAGCGGAATCGGGTGCTCACAAGCTGATTGAGGGCCAGGGCGGTCCGCTTCATCGGCAGCCACCGGTTCTCCATCACCATGGAGAATGAGGTGTCCACCAACAGCGCCACCACGGCCTGCGTGCGAGTCTCCGTCTCGGAGACCTCGACGTCGTCGACGGCGATCCGGATCGGACCGTCCTGGCCGATGGACCCGGCCCGGCGCAGCACGGCGTTGGTGGCCGCGGTGCGGAGCACCGCATTGACCACCGTTCGGGTCACATTCCAGGGCTCGGTGTCGCCGAACTCCCATGCCCGGGTGGAGCCGGTCAGTTCGCCGGCCGCTCCCGCGCGCCGGGTCTCGCGCTCGCCGTGACGGCCGGAGAGTTGTTGGGCGACATCGCGAAGCGCCGCTCGCCCGAGTTGGCGCATGGCCTTGGGCGAGAGCCGCCACTTCCCGTCCGAGCCGCGGTCGAGGAAGCCCTGATTCATCAGGGCGCGCTCGAGCTCGGCCAGCGTGCGGGCGTCCACGGCAGCCTGGTCACCCAGTTGGCGGGCAAGGGCGTCGAGGTCAACGTCATCCATGCTGGCGCCCGGGTAGCTCTGCGAGAGCTGCTCGGCAAGCTGGTCGAGCTCAGCGATGTCGGCCATGGCAGCCGCACCCTGGCCCATGCCCAGCGGGTTGTCACCGGAGAACTCCGCCGAACCGTTCCAGTCCTCCCCGGGCCGCGCCGCCCGCAGGTGGGAATCGAGCCGGCTCAGTGCCTGCATCAGCTGCGGCGAGCCGAAAGCCTGCTGCGCCAACGCATCCAGCTCGGCGCGCTGCTCGGGGCTCAGGCTGTTGCGGAAGCGCTGGGCGGCCGCCGCGCGCTTGGCCAGCGAGTCCAGCAGTTCTTCGACGTTGCTCGGGTTCTCCGGAAAGTGCTGACCGTGTTTGGCCATGAAGTCCTGGAAATCCTGTGGAGAGTCCTGTCCTCGTGAGTGCTTGTCGAGCAGCTCGTTGAGGTCGTTGAGCATCTCGTTGACGCCCTGGCGATCCTCATCGGTGGCATTCTCCAGCGCCTGTTTCATGCCGGCGAAACGCTGGTCGAGCATCTCCCGGCCGAGAAGGTCCTTGATCGCCTCGTAGCGCTGCCGGGCTTCGGGGCTGCGCCAGTCGTAGTCGGCGAGTTCCTGAACCGCCTTGGCCGGCGAGGGGGACAGCGACTCGATCTGCATCTCGGCGAAGCGGGCGTCGTCGTCCAGAGCCCGCGCCAGTTCCTTACGCTCGGCCAGCACCGCCTCGTCGAGCAGCTTCTTGATCTCCTGCAGGGTCCCGTCAAGGTTGTTGCGCGCCAACATTTCCCGACGCCTGCGGTTGACCTCGGCGGCCAGCCGATCGGCACCCTTCATGGTCGCAGAACCGCGGCGCAGCAGTTCCTGCATCGCCCGCCGCGGCGAGGCGCCCTCCATGACGTCCTGGCCGATCTGCTCCAGCGCCTCACGCAGATCCACCGGCGGGGCCAGCGGATCGGGCCCGCCGGTGTAGGCGGCGTAGCGCGAGTCGTGTGCGCGGGGACGTTTCGCCATGGCTACCCGTACACCGTTTCGCCGGCTTCGGTGTTCTTGTCGATCTTCTTGGCGAGATAGAGCGCCTCCAACGCCAGCTCGAGTGCGGCAGCGCGCTCGCCCTCGCTCTTGGCGCCGAGACGCTCGGCGATTTTGTCGATCACCGCCAAGTTCGGCAGCGCCGCCAGGACATCCTTGGCCGGCACCTGTTCGCCGGTGGTCACCGTCGAATTCTCCACCGCGGAGACCAGCGGCCCGACGTCGATGCCGCCCAGCGCTTTCTGCGCGGTGTCGGCGGTGGCGCGGCGCAGCAGGTGCTCCAGCACCGCCAGTTCGCGGCCCTCCTCACCGGATTCGAATTCCAGCTTGCCGCGCAGCACGTCGATCACGGTGCCCAAATCCACCACGCGGGCCACCGGCTCGTCCTCACCCAGCACCGCACCTCGGTGCCGGGCCGAGGCGGCGACCGTCTCGGCGGCGGCGATGGCGAAGCGGGCCGACACCCCGGAGCGCTGGTCCACCGAATGCGATTCACGCAGCAGCCGGGCGAACCGGGCGACGATCTGCAGCAGGTAGGGCGGCACCTCCGCGGTCAGGTGCGCCTCCTGGCTGATGACGCCCACCTCGGCGTCGAGCTCGCGGGGATAATGGGTCCGGATCTCCGCGCCGAAGCGGTCCTTGAGCGGGGTGATGATGCGACCGCGGTTGGTGTAGTCCTCCGGGTTGGCGCTGGCGACCACCAGCACGTCCAAGGGCAGCCGCAGGGTGTAGCCGCGCACCTGGATGTCCCGTTCCTCCATGACGTTGAGCATCGACACCTGGATGCGTTCGGCGAGATCCGGCAACTCGTTGACCGCCACGATCCCCCGGTGCGCGCGGGGAATCAGCCCGTAGGCGATGGTCTCCGGATCGCCAAGAGTGCGCCCCTCGGCCACCTTGATGGGGTCGATGTCGCCGACGAGGTCGGCGACGCTGGTGTCGGGCGTGGCCAGCTTCTCGGTGTAGCGCTCGCTGCGATGCCGCCACGCGACGGGCAGGTCGTCGCCGGCCTCCGCCACCCGGCGGATCGACTCCGGGGTGATCGGTGAGTACGGATGCTCGCCGAGTTCGGCGCCCTCGATCACCGGGGTCCACTCGTCGAGCAGGCTGACCAGCGAGCGCAGCAGCCGGGTCTTGCCCTGTCCACGCTCGCCGAGCAACACGAAATCATGGCCGGCGATCAGTGCGCGCTCAAGCTGGGGCAGCACGGTGTCTTCGAAGCCGAAGATGCCGGGCCACACGTCGTCACCCCCGGCCAGGGCGATCAGCAGGTTCTCCCGGAGCTCCTCTTTGACGCTGCGTTCGCGGTGCCCGGAGGCGCGCAACTCGCCCAGTGTGCGGGGCAGGTCGAGCGGGCGGCTTTCGTTCAGGGCGGCAGTCACACCCCCACG
>JBAXUD010000132.1:0-7875 GCA_037129875.1 Mycobacteriaceae bacterium | reverse complement strand
TCCCGAGTCGCTGCGCTCCTGCCCGCCGGAGCCGATTCCCGAGTCGCTGCGCTCCAGCCCGCCGGGGCCGAGAACGTGGACACCGGCATCAGCGGCCAGGCCGGACACATCGGCGCTGCCGTCGTCGAGGCTGAACCAGAACCGGCCGGGCAGCCGGGCCAGGTCGGGGTCGGCCTGGATGGCGCGGTCCAGGTCGCGCACCCACGGCCGGACGTCGGCCAGCCCGCCGACCCGGCCCGACAGCGGCGAGGCGACGATGTTGCGCACCCGCTCGTGGGTCACCGAGGGCAGCAGTCCGGCGTCGGCGACCGCCTCGGCGACCGCGGCGGGATCCTTGATGCCGCGGATCTGCACGTTGCCCCGAGCGGTGAATTCCAGCGTGCCGCTACCGAACCGGCCGGCGGCGCCGGCCAGCGCCTCAAGTGTGGCCGCGCCGATCATCCCGCCGGGCAGCCGGATGCGGGCCAGTGCGCCGTCGGCGGCCTGATGGACCTGCAGCGCGCCCGGACATGCGTCCTCTTCGCGGGTCCTGCTCACGCAACCACGGTACGGCGGCGCTCGTGACACCATGGAAACCACTGGCAGGGATGGAGGGAGCACCACGACCATTACACGCGACGAGGGCCCCCGCGGGCCGGTAGGGCGGGTGGCCGTCCTGGTCGGGCTGCTGTTCGCTGCCGGGTTGGCGATCCGGGGCCGGATGCCGGTCCCGACTGCCGCGCCGCGGGATCCGGCCAGCGACAGTCCTGCCTCCACAGCAGGGGTGGCCGCGCTGCTCGGCGTGTCGATGCTGGTGATGGCCATCGCCATGTTCAGCCGCCATCGGGGGCCGCCGCGGCCGGCCCCGCAGGAATTCCCCGCGGGCCGGCGCACTGAGCCGGGTCGCTGGAAACTGCGTCTGGGTCTGATCGCGCTCGGCCTGCTGATCGCGTGCCTGCTCGCCGTCGTCGTGCTCCACCGGCTCGGGCTGGACTCCGGGTCGCGGCAGACCAGTGTGCCGGCGGTCGGAGACAGTGCGGGCGGCTCGCCGCCGGCGACGCCGTCGCCGAGCTCGCCCGCCAGGAGCGGGGACACCTCCCGCCTGCTGATGGCCACCACTGCGGTCCTGGTGATGATGACCGTCGTCGCTACCGTCGTAGCCGCCCTCCGGCGCCCGCGACAGGGTTCGCTGCCGGTGATCGGCGACACCGCACCGGCCCCGCCAGGCGGACCCGAACCGCTGGCGCTGGCGGCCGAACGCGGGCTTGCCGAGGTCGCGAACCGCAATCTCCCACCGCGCGAAGCCATCATCGCCTGCTACGCGGCGATGGAGCAGGCGCTCGCCGGTGCGCCGGATGCCGCCCCGCAGGCATCAGACACCCCGTCGGAGGTGTTGGCGCGCGCCGTCGGCAACCGGGCGTTGAGCCCCGCCAACGCCTCGGAATTGGTGGCACTGTTCACCGAGGCCCGGTTCAGCACGCATGTGATGACCGAGCAACATCGGCAGGCCGCCGAGCAGGCGCTGCGCTGTGTCCTCGACGAACTTCGGAGTCCGGTATGAGCCGGATCCTGGCTGCGGGCTTCCTGGGTGTGGTGGTCGCCGAAGTGGTCGGGGTGATGATCGGATGGCGATGGGCGCTGCCCGCCGCAGGTGTGGCGTTGGCCCTGTTCGCGTGGCAGGTGCGCGGCAACCTGGCCGGCGTCCGGCGCCAGGCGCAGGAGGAACCCGCGTCCGACCCGGCGCTGGAATCGTTGTACCGCTGGAAAGCCCAGACCGAGTCGATGCTGCAGTGGGCCGACACCACCCGCGGCGATTGGGACCGCCACCTGCGGCCGAAACTGGCCCGCGATTTCCTGCAGGCGACCCGGCAGAAGGAGCCGGCCGCGGTCGCCGCCGCCGGGCGACTGCTCTTCGGCGAGGACCTGTGGCAGTGGGTCGACCCGCACAACGTCTCATCGGCCAGGCGCGCCGACCCCGCACCCGGCCGGGCCACCCTGGACACCATCCTCGAGCGACTGGAACTTGCATGACACTGGAACTCCCATGACGGCAGGGACCCGGACCACCGAGTTGTGCGAGGCGGTGCTCGACGAGATGGAACGCGCAATCGTCGGAAAGCGGGCAGCGCTCACCCTCATCCTCACGACGGTGCTCGCCCGCGGGCACGTGCTGATCGAGGACATGCCCGGGATGGGCAAGACGCTGATCGCCCGGTCCTTTGCCGCCGCGCTGGGTCTGCGCTTCACCCGGGTTCAGTTCACCCCCGACCTGCTGCCCGCAGATCTGCTCGGCTCGACGATCTATGACATGCGCTCGGGAGAGTTCGAATTCCGGCGCGGCCCCATCTTCACCAACCTGTTGATGGCTGACGAGATCAACCGCACACCGCCCAAGACCCAAGCCGCGCTGCTCGAGGCGATGGCCGAAGGCCAGGTCAGCATCGACGGTGAAACGCACCGCCTGCCTGAGCCTTTCACCGTCATTGCCACCGAGAACCCGATCGAGTTCGAAGGCACCTACCCGCTACCGGAAGCCCAACTCGACCGGTTCGCGGTCAAGGTCGGGCTGAAGTACCTCAGCGAGGTGGAGGAGACCTCGATGCTGCGGCGGCGTCTGGAACGCGGGTCGGCCGAGGTGGTGATCCGCGAGGTCGTCGACGCCGACCAATTGGGGGCCATGCAGGAGTCGGTGGAGCAGGTCACTGTGCACGACGACGTACTGCGCTACGTGGTGGCTCTGGCGGTGGCTACCCGCAGCCATCCGCAGGTGGTCGTCGGCGCCAGTCCGCGCGCCGAACTCGACCTGGTGCAACTCGCCCGGGCCCGCGCGCTGCTGAACGGACGCGATTACGTGGTGCCCGAGGACGTCAAGGCACTGGGGGTCCCCGCGTTCGGCCACCGGATCAGCCTCCGTCCGGAGATGTGGGTCCGCAGCATGCATGGTTCGGACGTGGTCGAGCAGTTGCTGAAGAAGCTGCCGGCCCCGCGGACGCCGGGCTGAGCACGGGTTCGGCGATGGGTAACGTCCGCGAGGTTGACGCCCATTTGCGTTGGCGTACAACCCAGTTGGCGCAAGCGCTGTTGATCTGCGCGGCCGCGGCACTGGCTGCATCCTTGATCTTCGGACGCTGGCAGCTGATTGCCTTCGCCGCCCCGTTGCTCGGAGTGCTGTCCTCGGCCGGCTGGCAGCGCCCGGTGGCCCGGATCTCGGTGCAGGCCGCTCCGGACCTTCTGCGTTGCTTCGAAGGCGAGCAGGTCAGCACGCAGGTGGATCTGTCGGCAGCGGCCGACGATTCGGCGATCGCCCTGTCGTTCACCGCGCCGCCGGGGATGCACACCGAGGTAGCGCCGGACGGCTCCGAGACTTTCGCGCGCAACGTCGTCGTGTCCGCCGCGCGGTGGGGCCGGTATCCGTTGCGGGCGCGGGTGGACCTGGTGGCACCGGGTGGGCTGCTGGCCGCGACGGGGTCGGTGGACATCGCGGACGTCTTCGTGTTCCCGATGATTCCCGCCGCCTCGACGCCACTGCCGCGCACCGAGATGCTCGACCGTCTCGGGACCCACCTGACCCGCCACACCGGTCCCGGGGTCGAGTTCGCCGACATCCGCCCTTATGTCCCCGGCGATCAGTTGCGCACCGTCAACTGGTCGGTCAGCGCACGCCGGGGCAGCCTGCACGTCACCCAGCGGCTGACCGACCGTTCGGTGGACGTGGTGGTCATGGTGGACCTCAGCGGCCAACCGCCCGGCCCGGCGACGGCGGCCACCGAGCGCGCGGTGGAGGGCGCCGTCCAGGTGGTTCAGTCGGCGTTGCGCAACGGCGACCGCACCGGAGTGGTCGGGCTGGGCAGCCAGCAGCCGCGGTGGCTGGGACCGGAGATCGGCCAGCGGCAGTTCTACCGGGTGCTCGACACCCTCCTTGGCACCGGAGTGGGCTATCAGACCATGACGGGCACCGTGGCGCCGCGCACCGCCATCCCGCCGCGCGCGATCGTCGTCGCCTTCTCCACGCTGCTCGACGGGGAGTTCGGGCTCGCGCTGATCGACCTGTCCCGGCGCGGCCACGTCGTTGTCGTCGTCGACGTGCTGGAAGGCTGCCCGCTGGGCGCGGACCTTGACCCGACCGTCACGCGGATGTGGGCCCTGCAGCGCTCGGCGATGTACCGCGACATGCGGGTGGTCGGTGTGGAGGTGGTGGCCTGGCCGTCCGCGGTCACGCTGGAGGCGGCGATGCGGCTGATGCCCGACGCCAGTCGTTTGGCGGCCGCCAGGCGGGTCCGATGAACCCGCTCTTCGGGCCGGCGTTCGGATTGCTCATGGTGGTTGCCGCCGGGGCGACCGGCGGTCCGGTCGTGCTGGCCGTGTTGGGTCTGGCGGTGATCGCGGTGGCGGCGGGCCTGGCCGACCGCCGGGCTGCGGCGGCGGCGGTGCTGTTGAGCATCACCGCTCTGGCGCTGTCGGACCCGGCGCCGTTGTTCGCGGCGGTGTCCGGGATGTCTGCGGCCGCCTACCTGGTGATCAGCCACGCCGCCGGCCGCAATGCCGTCACGATGACCGTCCCGATGGTGGCCGGGTTGCTGGGTTTCACCGCGGCCGGCCTTGCCGCCACCGCGGTGGCGCTGCCGGTCAGCTGGATTCCACTGCTGGCCCCGGCGATCATCGCCGCCGTGCTGATCGTGGTGGCGATTCCGCTGCTGGCCGACGACCGCACCGGCGATATTGCGGGCCCCGCCTCCGACCATCAGCTGCCCGGTAGGTACGAATAGCAGGTGCCCGGCCCCTCACACCCTGAAATCCTGCTGCTGTCGACGTCGGACACCGACCTGATCGCGGCGCGCGCCAGCGCCGGGAATTTCCGCCTGGCCAACCCTTCCCGGCTGCGCGACGGCGAGCTCGCCGACCTGCTGGCCGGTGCCGACATCGTGGTCGTCCGCATCCTCGGCGGGTATCGGGCCTGGCAGGACGGCATCGACAGCTGTATGTACAGCGGCCTGCCGGTGGTGGTGGTCAGCGGTGAGCAGGCCCCTGATGCCGATCTGATGCAACGCTCCACCGTGCCGGCCGGCATCGCCGTGCAGACCCACGGCTATCTGGCTCAGGGCGGCGTGGCGAACCTCGGCCAGCTCTATGCGTTCCTGTGCGACACCCTGCTGATGACCGGGTTCGGCTTCGCGCCGCCGGCCGACACCCCGTCGTGGGGAGTGCTGAACCGTGGATGCACCGCCGGGTCGGGATGTCCGTCCGGCACCCCGTGCTTCCCGGGGTCGGCCTGGGCGGCCGCGCGCACCGACGGCCCGACCATCGCCGTGCTGTATTACCGGGCCCAGCAGTTGGCCGGCAACACCGCCTACATCGAGGCGCTGTGCTGCGCGATCGAACTGGCCGGCGGGCGCCCGCTGCCGGTGTACTGCACATCGCTGCGTGCGCCCGAGCCCGAACTGCTCGAGTTGCTGGGAACCGCCGACGCCATGGTCGTCACCGTGCTGGCCGCCGGTTCAGCCGTACCTGCGGCGGTGACCGCCGGCGGTGACGACGACAGCTGGAACGTCAAACACCTTGCGGCCCTGGATATCCCGATCCTGCAGGGGCTCTGCCTGACGAGTTCCCGGGCGATCTGGGCGGCCAGCGACAACGGCCTGAGCCCCCGCGACGTGGCCACCCAGGTGGCGGTGCCGGAGTTCGACGGCCGCATCATCACGGTGCCGTTCTCGTTCAAGGAGATCGACGCCGAGGGGCTGATCTCCTATGTACCCGACCCCGAACGATGTGCCCGGGTCGCCGGACTCGCGGTCAACTACGCGACGCTGCGCCGGGTCGCAGCCCCCGACAAACGGGTGGCACTGGTGTTCTCGTCCTATCCCACCAAGTACAGCCGGATCGGCAACGCCGTCGGTCTGGACACCCCGGCCAGTGCGCTGGCATTCCTGAATGCGTTGCGGGACAACGGCTACCGGATCGGTGAAATTCCCGGGGTCGCCTCCGGCGATGGTGATGCGCTGATCCACGCGCTGATCGAGTGCGGTGGTCTGGACCCTGACTGGCTCACCGAGGGGCAACTCGCCGACCGGGCGATCCGGATCCCGGCAGGGTCCTACCGCAAGTGGTTCGAGACGTTGCCGATTGAGCTGCGCGAGGCCATGGTGCGACACTGGGGCGCCCCGCCGGGCGAGTTGTTCGTCGACCGCAGCCGAGATCCGGACGGCGAGATCGTCGTCGCCGCAATCCAATCCGACAACATCGTCATTCTGGTGCAGCCGCCGCGCGGATTCGGCGAGAACCCGATCGCCATCTACCACGATCCCGACCTGCCGCCCAGCCACCACTACCTGGCCACCTACTTCTGGCTGCGGCACTCCTTCGGCGCGCACGCCGTGGTGCACATGGGCAAGCACGGCAATCTGGAATGGCTGCCCGGCAAGACCGTCGGGATGTCGGCGAACTGCGGTCCCGACGCCGCCATGGGCGATCTGCCGCTGATCTACCCGTTCCTGGTCAACGACCCCGGCGAGGGCACCCAGGCCAAGCGGCGAGCGCATGCCACCATCGTCGACCATCTGATTCCGCCGATGGCCCGCGCCGAGAGCTACGGCGACACCGCACGCCTGGAGCAACTGCTCGACGAGCACGCCAACGTCGCCGCACTCGACCCGGCCAAGCTGCCCGCGATCCGCCAGCAGATCTGGACGCTGATGAGTGCGGCCAAGATGGATCACGATCTCGGCCTGGCCGAGCGTCCGTCGGACGACTCCTTCGACGACATGCTGCTCGGAGTCGACGGTTGGCTGTGCGAGATCAAGGACGTCCAGATCCGCGACGGCCTGCACGTCCTGGGTGCGGCCCCGATCGGGGAGGCCGAACTGGACATGGTGCTGGCCATCCTGCGGGCCCGGCAGTTGTTCGGCGGTGAGCAGAGCATGCCCGGGTTGCGTCAGGCCCTCGGGCTGGCCGAGGACGGCACCGACGACCGAGCCGCCGTCGACGAGGCCGAGGAGCAGGCCCGCGCCCTGCTGGCCGGGCTGCAATCCGCCGGCTGGGACGCCGGGCAGATCGACGCCCTGACCGCCGACCCGGCCGTGGCGCGGATCCTGCGGTTCGCCGCTGCGGAGGTGGTGCCCCGGCTGGCCGGAACAGTGGGGGAGATCGCCGCGGTGCTGCGGGCACTGGACGGCCGCTTCATCGCGGCCGGCCCGTCGGGGTCGCCGCTGCGCGGACTGGTCAACGTGCTGCCCACCGGGCGCAACTTCTACTCGGTCGACCCCAAGGCCATGCCCTCGAAGCTGGCCTGGGAAACCGGTGTCGCGATGGCCGATTCGCTGCTGGAGCGCTACCGGAGCGATCACGGCGAGTGGCCGAGATCGGTGGGACTGTCGGTGTGGGGCACTTCGGCGATGCGCAACTCCGGCGACGACATCGCCGAAGTCCTTGCGCTGCTAGGGGTCCGGCCGATCTGGGATGACGCCTCCCGCCGGGTGGTCGACCTGGAGGTGATCGCGCTCGATGAGCTGGCCCGGCCCCGCATCGACGTCACCGTGCGCATCTCCGGCTTCTTCCGCGACGCCTTCCCGCACGTGGTCACCATGCTCGACGACGCGGTGCGGCTGGTGGCCGGTCTCATTGAGCCGGCCGAGCTGAACTTCGTCCGGGCCCACGCTCAGGCGGACCTCGACATCCACGGTGACGAACGGCGCGCCACCACAAGGATTTTCGGCTCCAAGCCGGGCACCTACGGAGCCGGCCTGCTGCAGTTGATCGACAACCGCAACTGGCGCGACGACGCCGACCTCGCCGAGGTCTACACCGCATGGGGCGGGTTCGCCTACGGCCGGGACCTGGACGGCCGGCCGGCCGCCGAGGACATGTCGATGCAGTACCGCCGGATCGTGGTGGCGGCCAAGA
>JBAXUD010000131.1:0-7931 GCA_037129875.1 Mycobacteriaceae bacterium | reverse complement strand
GGCATCCCACTCATCGGCATGCCCCACTGGCTCATCCAGCCCTGCATCTGCTCGATCTCCGGGCCCTGGGCGGCTTTGATCTGCTTGGCCAGGTCCACCACCCGAGGGTCGATCCCCTGCTTGGCCAGGATGATGTCGCTCATCTCGACGGCCTGCTGGTGGTGCGGGATCATCATGTGGGCGAAGTCCATGTCGACCTGGTTGTGTGCCGCTGCCGGCGCCGCGGATGAGGTCTGGGTCGTCGACGGGGCTGCCGATGACGTCGCTTCCTTGGTCGCGGAGTTACTACACGCCCCGATGACGGCCACCGCGGCCAATGCGGCCATCCCGGTCGCCACAGTCCTTGTCTTGCTCACAACAAATCCCTTTCGTCGAAACCACAAAGTCGGTTTACGGTTCACTGACCAGCCTCACGCGCCGGGATAGGGATTGCCCTAGTCGTTCTGTGAAGATTCGATAAAGAACGGCATCCTTGGCAGCGGCCAGGCGGTTTCAATGCCAGATTCGGAAGGGAATCCCGTGTCGGCATCGGAGGGGAACACCGGTATGAGCATTGCCATCTCGACGTCGCTGAAGTCCACGTTCGCCGATGCGGTCGCCCGCACCCGTGAAGCCCTGGCCGGTCAGGGTTTCGGCGTCCTCACCGAGATCGACATGAAGGCCACGCTGAAGGCCAAACTCGACCAGGACATGGAGAACTACCTGATCCTGGGCGCCTGCAATCCCCCACTGGCCCACCGCGCGGTGAGCATTGACCGCCAGATCGGACTGCTGTTGCCCTGCAACGTCGTCGTCCGCGCCGATCCAGTCGACGACACCCGGGTGCTGGTGGAAGCGATGAATCCCCAACTGCTGGTTCAGGTCACCGGGGAACCTGCGTTGCAGGAAGTCGCCGACGAAGTCAGCGGCAAGTTGCGCGCCGCGATCGACTCATTGGGCCCGGCGTCGTCGTAGAAGGGGCAGTCAGGGGGCCGTGGGCGCCGACTTCTGGGCGGCTGCCGAATCGGCTGCCTCGGGTGCAGGCAGTCTGAGGCGTTTGAGTGTCAATGCGTTGACCGCGACGATGAAGCTGGAACCCGACATGGACAGAGCGGCGATCTCCGGGCGCAGGACCAAACCCAGTGACCGAGCGAAAACCCCGGCTGCGATGGGCAGCGCGATCACGTTGTAGCCGACGGCCCATCCGAGGTTCTGGCGCATCTTGCGCCGCGTTCCCCGCCCGATCCGCAACGCGATCGGGACATCGAGCGGGTCGGAACGCATCAACACCAGATCCGCGGTTTCGATGGCGACGTCGGTACCCGCACCGATCGCCACCCCCAGATCAGCCTGCGCCAGTGCCGGTGCGTCGTTGACGCCGTCACCGACCATGGCCACCTTGCGGCCCTGCCCTTGCAGGGCGGCGATCTTGGCGGCCTTGTCCCCGGGCAGCACCTCGGCGATGACGGTGTCGATGCCGAGCTGGTCGGCGATCCGCTTCGCGGTCGCCTGGTTGTCACCGCTGAGCATGACCACCTGCACACCCATGTCATGCAATTCGCGAACCGCCGCGGCGGAAGTCTCCCGCGCGGCATCAGCCAGCGCTATCACCCCGACGCCGCGCCCATCCACGGCGACGAGCACCGCGGTGCGCCCGTTGGAGGCCAACTCATCGCGGCGATCCATCAACGCCGTCGGGAAGTCGACGTGCTCCTCGACCATCAGTGTGCGGTTGCCGACGGCGACCCGCCGGCCGGCCACCGTCGCGCTCGCCCCGTGGCCGGGAACACTGCGGAAACCCGTCAACGACGCTGCAGCAGAGCCTCTTTCGGAGGCGTAGCGCACGATCGCCGCCGCCAGGGGGTGCTCGGACTCGGTCTCCACCGCGGCGACCAGGCCCAGCAACTCCTCCTCCCCGATGCCCTCAGTGACGAAGTCGGTGACTTCCGGCTCACCTTTGGTCAAGGTGCCGGTCTTGTCCATGACGACGGTGTCGATGCGTGCCGAGGCCTCCAGGGCGGTGGCGTTTTTGAACAGCACCCCCCGTTTAGCGCCCAGCCCGGTGCCCACCATGATCGCCGTCGGGGTGGCCAAACCCAGGGCATCCGGGCAGGTGATGACCACCACGGTGATCGCGAACAGCAGCGCGGCCTGCACCCCGGCGCCGACGGCCCACCAGACCAGGAACGTAACGGTGCCCCCGATCAGCGCGACGAGCACGAGCCAGAAGGCGGCGCGGTCGGCCAGTCGCTGCCCAGGGGCTTTGGAGTTCTGGGCCTCCTGCACCATCGCCACGATCTGGGCCAGCACGGTGTCGGAGCCGACCTTGGTGGCGCGCACCCGCAGCGTTCCGGTGGTGTTGATCGACGCCCCGATCACGGTGTCACCGGGCGCTTTGGTCACTGGCAGGCTCTCCCCGGTGACCATGGACTCGTCGACCTCGGAGTCGCCCTGCTCGACGGTGCCGTCCACCGCGATCTTGGCGCCGGGGCGGATCAGCAGCAGGTCCCCGGCCACCACCTCGGCGGTGGGCACCTCCACCTCCTCGCCCTCGCGGATCACCACGGCCTTCGGCGGGGCGAGCTCCAGCAGGGTGCGGATCGCTTCGTTGGCGCCCCCGCGGGCACGCATCTCGAACCAATGTCCCAGCAGGACAAAGGTTGTCAGCATAACGACCGCTTCGTAGAACACATCGCCGCCACCGGTCAGGGTCACCCCGACGCTGTAGAGCCACCCTGCACCCACAGCCACGGCGACCAGGACCATCATGTCCAGGGTCCGTGCCCGCAGCGCCCGCCATGCGCCGTCGAAGAAGATCCACGCCGAGTAGAACACCACCGGCAGACTCAGCAGCAACGTGAACACGTCGTCGCGCAACCCGAACGGGGCGGGCACCCGGAAACCGAACATGTCCCGACCCATCGGCGAGAACAACATGATCGGGATCGACAACACCAGCGCAACCAGGAAACGGTTGCGCATATCGCGCGCCATCGCGTCCATCGACATACCGGCATGGCCGCCATGACCCATCATCTCGTGGGGACTGGGCTGCATCGCCTCCGCGTGCGCGTGGGCGGCATGCTCGCCGGCGGCCTGGTATTCGGCGGGGTGCCCTGCCGGCGAGCCCGGGGGCTCCGACATCGGGTCACAGAGGTGGTCAGGAACCGAGCGGCCCGCGCAGTGAAACCCGCAGTCACGCACCCAATCCGCAAGTTGCACCACGGAGGTCATCGCCGGGTTGTAGGTGACCGTCGCGGTCTGGTTGACGGCGTTGGCCTCGACGGCCGTGACGCCGGGACGGCGCAGCAGAGTCGATTCGATCACCGACGCCGAGGTGGCCCATTGCAGGCCCTGCACCCCGAGGACCGCGGTGGCGGTGGTCATCGGATCCTCACCATTACGATTCCGTCGCGGTAGCCGACGCAGATCTGTTGTCTCCCCGCATGCATGGGTTCCCTCCCGATCCGTACCTCATCCCCAAGCTCTTCAGTGTCCTCCGGGTCGGTATGGGACCGGTATGGGTTGTGTGAAGATTCGACGAAGACCTCTCGGCCAATAGCCTGGATCCATGCCATCACCACAATCGGCACGGGCAGCGCGGTGGCGCGATCGACTCCGGCTGTGTGTGCCCATCGCAGCAACCTTTACCGTGCCACTCTTCGCCGGAATCTTTTGCCACCACTGATATTTCCTGCCGCACCGAGGTTTCAGTACTGCCTTCACGCGCACCGGGCCCCTCTTCCCCCACCAGGATGGGGGTATTCAGTTGAGGTGCTCAGCGGGACGGGGACCACAGGGTCCATATGCGCTCAGCTCACCGCTGGTGACCTCGAGGCCCGGACCGAACCCCCGGGACCGGCGCACCCTCCCTTGACACGCGCATACCCCTGGGGGGTAGTATATCTATATACCCCCAGAGGGTATTCCAAGGAGGCGGGAATGGAGACTTCGGCACCCGGTTACGCGGACTCAAAGGACGCCCATCTCAAGCGGTTACGGCGCATCGAGGGCCAGGTCCGCGGCTTGGCGCGCATGGTCGAGCAGGACGCCTACTGCATCGACGTACTCACTCAGATCTCCGCGGCCACCAAGGCGCTCGAGTCGGTGGCGTTGTCACTGCTCGACGAGCACCTGTCCCACTGCGTCCACGACGCCGTGCAGCAGGGCGGTGAACTCGCCGAACAGAAGATCAGCGAAGCCTCCGCCGCCATCGCCCGCCTGGTCCGCTCCTGAAACCCCCACGCCCCCAACCGACTACACGCCACAGAAAGTAGCCACGACATGACCCAGCATCGCCACGCCCCGCTGCCCCTGATCACACCCGCCTCCACAGGATGCGGGTGCTGCGGACCGAAATCATCCGCCCCAGCCCAATCGACACCGGCCAAGGAGGCGACCATGACCGCCACCCCAGCGACGCACTCCTACGCGGTGACCGGCTTGACCTGCGGGCACTGCGTCGGCGCGGTCAGCGCGGAGCTCTCGGCGCTGCCCGGTGTCGAGGCGGTCACTGTCGAGCTCGTCGCCGGCGGCATCTCGACCGTCACGCTCACCACCGACACGCCACCGGCACCGCAACAGATCGCCGCCGCCCTCGATGAGGCCGGCGACTACCACCTGGTCACGGACCCACAACCCCGGTGATGCGCTCACCAGCCCCGAACCGGCACCACAAGGACACGACATGAGCCCCACCAATCCCGCCGCCGTCGATCAGACCCGCCGCATCGAATTGTCGATCGGAGGGATGACCTGCGCGTCGTGCGCCGCCCGCATCGAGAAGAAGCTGAACAAGCTCGACGGGGTCGAAGCCAGCGTCAACTACGCGACCGAAAAAGCGCAGGTGACCTACCCCGAGTCGGTGGATCCGGCGGTGCTGATCGCCACCATCGAAGCCACCGGCTACACCGCGACGGCCCCGCCGCCACCCGAGGACGTCGACCAGCCCGGCGAGCCCGCCCCGGAGTCCGGCGAGGCCGACTCCCTGCGCAGCCGACTGCTGATCTGCTCGATCCTGACCGTCCCCGTCATCGCGATGTCGATGATCCCCGCACTGCAGTTCAGGAACTGGCAGTGGCTTGCACTGACCTTGGCCTCCCCCGTCGTGGTCTGGGGTGCGCTGCCGTTCCACCGCGCGGCCTGGACCAACGCCCGCCACCGCGCCGCCACGATGGACACGCTGATCTCGTTGGGTGTCGGCGCGGCCTACCTGTGGTCATTGTGGGCGTTGTTCATCGGCCACGCCGGCATGCCGGGGATGCGGATGCCGTTCACCCTCCTGCCAGAATCGGGTTCGGGGACCGAGCACATCTACCTCGAAGTCGCCGCCGCGGTGACTGTGTTCATCCTGGCCGGCCGCTACTTCGAGGCGCGCGCCAAGACACAATCCGGCGCCGCACTGCGTGCCTTGCTGCACATGGGCGCCAAAGACGTGGCCGTGCTGCGCGACGGCGCCGAAATCCGCATCCCCACAGCACAACTCAACGTCGGAGACATCTTCGTGGTGCGCCCCGGTGAGAAGATCGCCACCGACGGCGTCGTCGTGGAGGGCACCTCGGCGGTCGACGCGTCGATGCTCACCGGCGAATCGGTGCCCGTCGAGGTACACCCCGGAGACGACGTCACCGGCGCCACCGTCAACGCCGGCGGCCGATTGCTGGTGCGCGCCAGCCGAATCGGGGCCGACACCCAGCTGGCCCAGATGGCCCGGCTGGTCGAAGACGCCCAGAACGGCAAGGCATCTGTTCAACGCCTGGCCGACCGGGTATCGGGGATCTTCGTGCCCATCGTCTTGGTGCTGTCGGCGGCGACGTTGGCGGCCTGGCTGCTCACCGGCCATTCGGCAACAGTGGCGTTCACCGCAGCCGTCGCCGTGCTGATCATCGCCTGCCCGTGCGCACTCGGGTTGGCCACGCCCACGGCCCTGATGGTCGGCACCGGGCGCGGCGCCCAACTCGGAATCCTGATCAAGGGACCACAGGTGCTCGAGTCCACCCGCCGCGTGGACACCATCGTCTTGGACAAGACCGGCACCGTCACCACCGGCCGGATGAGCCTGAACGGGGTATACCCACGCGCAGGGCAGACCTCCGATGAAGTCCTGGCCTTCGCCGGAGCAGTTGAGAATGCATCCC
This sequence comes from Mycobacteriaceae bacterium, assembly GCA_037129875.1. GTDB lineage: Bacteria > Actinomycetota > Actinomycetes > Mycobacteriales > Mycobacteriaceae > Mycobacterium. Next base: position 1,815 of record JBAXUD010000131.1, on the reverse strand, counting down.
AACACCCGATCGCCGCGGCGATCGCCGCGGCCGCATCCGCGGACGGCCCACTGCCTCCCGTGCAGGAGTTCTCCACCCACAACGGCCACGGCGTCAGCGCAGTCCTCGACGGCCACGCCGTCATGGTCGGGCGGCTGGGCTGGCTCACCGAGCAGTGGTCACTGACCGCCCCCGACGACCTCACCTCCATCGCCGAACAGGCCCAGGCCCAGGGCCGCACCCCGGTCTGGGTGGCCTGGGACGGGGCTGTGCGCGGCGTGATCGTCATCGCCGACACCGTCAAGGACACCTCAGCGCAAGCCATCGAACAATTCCGTCAGCTCGGCTTGCGCCCGATCCTGCTGACCGGCGACAACCGGCGCGCTGCGCTCGCAGTGGCCGCCCAAGTCGGTATCGACCCCGACGATGTGATCGCCGAGGTCCTGCCCGCCGACAAGGTCACCGCCGTGAAAACCCTGCAATCTCAAGGGCGAACCGTGGCCATGGTCGGCGACGGAGTCAACGACGCCGCCGCCCTGGTGCAAGCCGATCTGGGGCTGGCGATGGGCACCGGCACCGACGTCGCTATCGAGGCATCCGACCTCACCTTGGTCCGCGGTGATCTGCGCACCGCAGCCGACGCCATCCGACTGTCCCGGTCGACCCTGAAAACCATCAAGGGAAACCTGTTCTGGGCCTTCGCCTACAACGTCGCCGCACTTCCCCTCGCGGCCCTGGGCCTACTCAACCCCTTGATCGCCGGCGCCGCCATGGCATTCAGCTCCGTCTTCGTCGTCAGCAACAGTCTGCGCCTGCGCCGGTTCGCCAGCACCGCAACCACCAAGCCCACCCCGGCCCACCACACGGTGACGTCACCGCCGGCCCGGGATGCACACCTTCCCGCAGCCTGAACACACACCGAAGCCGGTGCGACCGACGCCCCCGTGAGACCTGCGATCGGTCTTGATCGAATCTTCACAGAACCAACACCGATTTCCTCGGGCACCGGCCGCAAGGTGATCGCAGGAAAGAGGTGGCCGACCGACATGTGGTGGAACGCGATTGCCGCCGGCTCAGGATGGGATCAGGCAACAGTGAGGACCATCACGTTTCCGAAGGCCCGATCAACACCGACCGCGATCAACTCGGCGAAGAAACCAACCCAATGCCTGGTCCTCTGGTCCCCGTGGGTAACGGGCGGGCACTGAGTTATGCCAATAATCCCAAGGAGAAGGTACCTATGACCCGCGAGTCGATCCTGAACATCCAGAGAGTGCTGCTGGCCGGCGTCTTGGCGGCCAGCGCGATATTCCTGGCGGCCTGTGGTGATTCATCCAAGTCCACGCCAGCCGGCACGGAAACGGACATCGAGCAATCGGCAACGACCGCCACCTATGCCTTGGCCCTCGCGATCGGCCCGTCGGAGAACATGCTGACCCCCGAGGAGGCCAAGACCGCCAAGGAGGGGGAGGTGATGGTCAGCGGCGAGAAGGCAATGACGATGTCGGGTATGGAGGCGACGCAGCATCTGGAGGTGTTCGTCAAGGACCGGAAGACCGGCGCCCCGGTGAGCGATCAGATGGTCACCATCAAGGTCACCAATGACGCGACCAAGGAGGACACGACGGTACCGGTAGCGGCGATGTATGGCCTGAGTGGAGGAGTTGCCGATATGCACTTTGGCAATAACGTCACGCTGATGCCGGGTAATTACACCATCGTCGTCACGGTTGGCAGCGAACCGGCAACCTTCATGGTGAACATGCCGAAAGAATAAAAGGACGAGTTGGGGAAGCTTAGTTGGGCGACGGATCTGCTCGAGGCGGTCGATGACGC
>JBAXUD010000130.1:0-7945 GCA_037129875.1 Mycobacteriaceae bacterium | reverse complement strand
TCTCGTTGTCGCTGAAGGCAACTCAGGAAGATCCGTGGCGGCACTTCGCCCGCACCCACGCCATCGGCCAGATCGTGCCGGGCAAGGTCACCAAGCTGGTGCCGTTCGGCGCGTTCGTCCGCGTCGAGGAGGGCATCGAGGGCCTGGTGCACATCTCCGAGCTGTCCGAGCGCCACGTCGAGGTTCCCGACCAGGTGGTTGCAGTCGGCGACGACGCCCTGGTCAAGGTCATCGACATCGACCTGGAGCGCCGCCGCATCTCGCTGAGCCTCAAGCAGGCCAACGAGGACTATGCCGAGGAGTTCGACCCCTCGAAGTACGGTATGGCCGACAGCTACGACGAGGCCGGCAACTACATCTTCCCGGAGGGCTTCGACTCCGAGACCAACGAATGGCTCGAGGGCTTCGACAAGCAGCGCACCGAGTGGGAGGCCCGCTACGCCGAGGCCGAGCGCCGGCACAAGATGCACACCACGCAGATGGAGAAGTTCGCGGCCGCCGACGCGGCTGCGGCCGAGGAGCGCCCGTCCGGGACGACCTCGTCCAGCACGCCCGGCGCCGAGGAAGCCGGCGGCTCGCTGGCCAGCGACGCCCAGCTGGCAGCCCTGCGCGAGAAGCTCGCCGGTAACGCCTAACAACTGCTGTCGGTGAGATTGACACCACGCATCGGGATTTCGATCCGCCCGGTGCGTGGTGTCGTTTTCGACGGAGTCGATGAGGTCGGCGGGGTCGTGGGAGTCCCATGCTGCGCATCGGTCTGACCGGCGGTATCGGCGCCGGAAAATCCACGGTCTCAAGGGCTTTCGCGCAGTGCGGCGGTGTCGTCGTCGACGGCGATGTCATCTCCCGCGAGGTCGTGGAACCAGGCACCGAGGGTCTGACCGCACTGGTCGAGCATTTCGGCGACGGCATCCTGCTTCCCGACGGAGCACTGAACCGGCCCGCACTGGCGAGCATCGCGTTCAGCGACGAGGACAAGCGGCTGCGGCTCAACGGCATCGTGCATCCACTGGTGGCCCGCCGCCGGTCGGAGTTGATCGACGCCGCCACCGAGGACGCGGTGATCGTCGAGGACATCCCGCTGCTGGTGGAGTCCCAGATGGCGCCGATGTTCCCGTTGGTGGTCGTCGTCCATGCCGACGCGGACGTCCGGGTGCGGCGGCTGATCGAGTACCGCGGCTTCAGCGAGGACGACGCGAAAGCCCGAATCGCCGCTCAGGCTACCGATGAGCAGCGCCGGCGGGTGGCCGACGTGTGGCTCGACAACACCGGCAGCGAGGGCCAACTCACCGAACGGGCCCGCGACCTCTGGTACCACCGGATCCTGCCGTTCTCGCATAACCTGGCCGCCGGCACGCCGGTGGACGATCCCCGTGGGCTGGTTCGCGCCGATCCGACGTGGCCTGATCAGGCCCGCCGCGCCATCGCCCGGCTCAATACCGCGTGCGGTCACCGGGCGAAACGGATCGACCACATCGGCTCAACCGCGGTCGCGGGAATGGACGCCCGCGACATCATCGACATCCAGGTGACCGTCGCGTCGATGGAGACCGCCGACGAACTCGCCGGTGATCTGCAGAGGGCCGGCTATCCGAAGGTGGAGTCGATCACCGCGGACCGCCGTTACGACGGGTCGAATGGGCTGTGGCCCAAGCGTTTCCACGCCTCGGGGGATCCCGGTCGGCCGACGCACGTGCACATCCGAGTGGACGGGGAGCCCAACCAGCGGTTCGCGTTGCTGTTCGTCGACTGGCTCGAGGCCAACCCCGCCGCCCGCGCCGATTATCTCGCGGTCAAGCGCCACGCGGACTCCGAGACCATCGGCCGCTGGTTCTCCGACGCCTATCCGCGGGCGTGGGCGTGGGCCGACGCCACCGGTTGGTCGCCGCAGCCGGTCAGGTGAACGGCACGGGTACCGCGTCGAGCGGTGGGGCGTCGCCCGGCGGCAGCGGCGGCGGCGAATCAACCGGCGGCACGGCCGCCGGCACATCAACAGGCGGCGCTAACGGATCAACCGGAAGCGGCGCCGGGGCCGGAGCGCCGAGCGCATTGCTCAGCGGCGCACCGCACATGATCGCGCCGTAGTCGGGGTCATCGTTGGCCGGGGTCAGCCGCGGGCCGATGAACTGGCTCGCCTGCACGGCCAGCTGGTCGTCCACCAGGATCTCGCAGTGCAGGTTGGCCGAGTACGGCCATTGGATGGAGATCCGCATGCCGGCTTCGCCGGGGTCGGTGAGAATGCCGGTGGTTTCGAACGTCCGGCCCGGCAGCATCGTCGGATCGGCGCTGTTGACCTGGGTGTCGCTGATCCGATAGGTGATCAGTGCGCCCCGGGCGACGCCGTCCACCCGTGCCCGGTAGGTCACGTTGTGCTGCTGGGGCACCTGGTCATCGGCTGCGGCGGGCACGGCAGTCAGCAGCGCCAGCGTCCCCACGGCAGCCGCCGCAATCGACACAGCGGCACCTGCCGTTATCGAACGTCCCACGCGTCCCACGGGGGACGAGATTACGCCTGTCGCCAGCTCAACTCCACGCCGGTGCCGGCCAGCCAGTCGTGCAGATCGTGGCCGTGCGCGGCCAGGCCCCCGACCGCGGCGACGGCGGTGCGCACAGCCTGCTCGGCCGCCTCGGTCGACAGCAGGCCGATGCGCTGAGCCTCCAGCAGTTCGTCGACGTCCACCAGTTCGGTACCGCGTCCGGTCCGGACCACCAGATCGAGGTAGTGGTCCTCGGTCAGCCAGCGGTCCGCGCCCACGGTGATGGTTCCGACATCGAGGTAGTGGTCCTGATCGCGCTCGTAGCCGGGATTGAAGTGGAAGACATTGGCGCGCAACCCTTGTGCGGGCAGCAGCCAGGATTCCAGGTAGTGGAACTGAATCCGGCCGGGCGTCGGACGCGCCATGTAGAGGCCCCACGGACACAGCCGGTACTCGTCAACGGCGCGTATGACGCCTCTGGGGTCGGTGTTGGTGCGCGCGACGAGGTCGAAGGTCTCATGCTTGGGCGGATGAATGGGATTCAGCCTAAACGGTTGGCCCGCAGGTTGGGGTAGGCCGCGATGGCCAGCGGAATGGTGTCGAAGAACCTGGTGCGGCCGAGCAACTCGGAGAATCCGCCACCCTGGAACGCCTTCATGGTGCGGCCCTGCTGCACCACCACCAGGAACGGCACCTCCCGCAACGCGGCGATCTCCGCCACGTCGGACAACGCCTCGAACCCGGTGAAATCGATGTCGTCGATGCGCCGGGCGTCGAGCACCAGCAGGTCGACCTCGTCGGGGTCTTCCGGCAGTTCCTCATCGGTCGCCGGCAGAGCGTCGATCAGCTGCATGCGGAACCAGTTGGCGTTGCCGAACCACAGCGGGCCGTTCAGCGCGAACGCCGCGATCCCGGGAACGTGCGCCGCCCGCTCGTCGGTCAGCGGCAGCCAGGTTCCCTTGGACGAACGGCCCAGCCGCAGCAGTTCCGGACGGGCGGTGCGTGAGGCCTGGTAGACGAAGGACACCAGCACGGCGAAGAGCACGCCGTAGACGATGCCGAGCAGCACCGTACCGATCAGCGAGATCAGCATCAGCGCGAACGCTTTCCACGTGTAGTCCTTGGTGGCGCGCATCTGGTCGACGCGGAAGATCTTGATCGCGATGTAGATCAGCACCGCCGAGAGCGTCGCCGACGGCAGGTCCTCGATGATCTGACTGAAGAACAACACGACCACCGCAATGGCTGAGGCGACCAACGACGCCAACTGGGTGCGGCCCCGCGACTCGGCGATGATCGTGGTCGACGGCGGGCTGGCGTTGATGGTGAACGAGCCGACCATGCTGGACATCAGGTTGGCCAGCCCCAGCGCCCGGAAGTCGGCGTTGATGTCGGTGTCGTAGCCGCCGAGGTTGGCCGCCGAGCGCGTGGTGGCCGCGGTCTGGGCCAGGCAGAAGATCGCGATGACCAATGCGGTGGTCAACACCGCCTCCAGCGAATCCAGCGAGAACGGCGGCAGGTGCACCGACGGCAGGCCGCGGCTGAGCGGGCCGAGAACCGCGACACCGTGGTCCTTGAGGTGAAACATCGTCATCGACAGGGTCGACAGGGCCAGGACGATGAGGGCTCCGGGGATCCGGCGGTTGATCCTGGCGATGATCAGCAGCACCGCGAGTGAGCTGAACCCCAGGATCATCGTGGGGAAGTTGGTATGCGGCAACTCTCGAAACAGGTGAATGATCTTGCCCAACGTGCGGCCGTGGACTTCCGGGATCCCCAGGATTCCGGGCAGCTGGTTGACGATGATGATCACCGCGATCCCGCCGAAGAAGCCGATCATCACCGGCCGGGACAGGAAATCGCCCACCCAGCCCAGCTTGCCCACGCCGATGATCAGCGTGAAGATTCCGACCACGAACGTGGTGACCAGCGCCAGCCCGATATAACGCTGGCTCTCGGCCACCGCGCCCAGCGCGCCCAGGCCCGCGGCCAGGATCGGGGCGACGGTGCTGTCCACGCCCATGGCCAGATGCCGGTTGGTGGACAGCGCCGCGGCGATGACCGTCGCCACCACGAATCCGTACAGACCGGTGATCGGCGGCATGCCGGCGAGATGGGCGGTCGCCAGCTGGCCTGGGATCGTGACCGCCCCGAACGTCACCCCCGCCACCAGGTCCCTGCCGAGCCAGCGCCGGCGGTACCCCCGCAACGTCGGGAAGAGACGCAATTCTTCCTTCCACGCAATCCCCACCGGTCGAGCCTAGGAACCGCCGGTTCGTCGCACCCCCGGATCGGCCAGATCCGGTTCATCGTGTGTTCATCTCCCGTTCACCGGCGTCGGGGATGTCGGCGGCCACCTTTACTGTGGAGCCATGGCTTTCGCCACGGAGAAGCCCGTCATCGCCCACTCCGAGTACCGCGCTGTCGAGGACGTGGTGCGCACCGGCGCCCGGTTCGAGGTCATCAGCGAGCATCAGCCGGCCGGCGATCAGCCCGCCGCCATCGAGGAACTCGAACGCCGCATCGGGGCGGGGGAGCGCGACGTGGTTCTGCTCGGTGCCACCGGCACCGGCAAGTCGGCCACCACGGCTTGGCTGATCGAGCGGCTGCAGCGGCCCACCCTGGTGATGGCCCCCAATAAGACGCTCGCCGCGCAGCTGGCGAATGAACTCCGGGAGATGTTGCCGCACAACGCGGTTGAGTACTTCGTCTCCTACTACGACTACTACCAGCCTGAGGCGTACATCGCGCAGACCGACACCTACATCGAGAAGGACAGCTCGATCAACGACGATGTGGAGCGGCTGCGGCACTCGGCCACCTCTGCCCTGTTGTCGCGCAGGGACGTGGTGGTGGTCGCCTCGGTATCGTGCATCTACGGCCTGGGGACCCCGCAGTCCTATCTGGACCGGTCGGTGGAACTGCAGGTGGGCAGCGAGGTGCCCAGAGATGGACTGCTCAGGCTGTTGGTTGATGTCCAGTACGACCGCAATGACATGTCGTTCACCCGCGGCAGTTTCCGGGTGCGCGGCGACACCGTCGAGATCATCCCGTCCTACGAGGAACTCGCGATACGTATCGAGTACTTCGGCGACGAGATCGAGGCGCTGTACTACCTGCACCCGCTGACCGGCGACGTCGTCCGCAAGGTCGACTCGGTGCGGATATTCCCGGCCACCCACTATGTCGCCGGGCCGGAGCGGATGGCGCGGGCGATCTCCTCCATCGAGGAGGAACTCGCGGCGCGGCTGGCGGAACTGGAACGCCACGGCAAGCTGCTGGAGGCCCAGCGGCTGCGGATGCGCACCAACTACGACATCGAGATGATGCGCCAGGTCGGGTTTTGCTCGGGCATCGAGAACTACTCCCGGCACATCGACGGTCGCCAGGCAGGCTCATCCCCGGCGACCCTGCTGGACTACTTCCCGGAGGACTTCCTGCTCGTCATCGACGAGTCCCATGTCACCGTCCCGCAGATCGGCGGCATGTACGAGGGCGACATGTCCCGCAAGCGCAATCTGGTGGAGTTCGGCTTCCGGCTGCCCTCAGCCGTCGACAACCGGCCGTTGACCTGGGAGGAGTTCGCCGCCCGGGTGGGCCAGACGGTGTATCTGTCCGCCACGCCGGGCCCCTACGAACTGGCTGCGGCCGGTGGGGAGTTCGTCGAACAGGTGATCCGCCCGACCGGTCTGGTCGATCCGAAGGTCGTGGTCAAGCCCACCAAGGGGCAGATCGACGACCTCATCGGTGAGATCCGCGCCCGGGCCGAACGGGACGAACGTGTGCTGGTCACCACGCTGACCAAGAAGATGGCCGAGGACCTCACCGACTACCTGCTGGAGATGGGCATCCGGGTGCGCTACCTGCACTCCGAGGTCGACACCCTCCGGCGGGTCGAGTTGCTGCGCCAGTTGCGCCTCGGCGACTACGACGTGCTGATCGGCATCAACCTCCTGCGTGAGGGCCTGGACCTGCCGGAGGTGTCACTGGTGTCCATCCTCGACGCCGACAAGGAAGGCTTCCTGCGTTCCGCCCGCAGCCTGATCCAGACCATCGGGCGTGCCGCTCGCAACGTCTCCGGCGAAGTGCACATGTACGCCGACAAGATGACCGACTCGATGAAACAAGCCATCGACGAGACCGATCGCCGGCGCGCCAAGCAGGTCGCCTACAACACCGAGCGCGGCATCGACCCGAAACCGTTGCGCAAGAAGATCGCCGACATCCTGGACCAGGTATACCTCGAAGCCTCGGATGCCGAAGGTGCCGAAGCCGTCGACGTAGGAGGATCGGGCCGCAACGCCTCGCGTGGCCGCCGCGCTCAGGGGGAGCCCGGCCGTGCGATCAGCGGCGGGATAATCGAGGGTCGTGACGTGTCGTCCATGCCTCGTGCCGAGTTGGCCGATCTCATCAAGGACCTGACTGCCCAGATGATGTCAGCGGCGCGCGACCTTCAGTTCGAACTGGCGGCGCGTCTGCGCGACGAGATCCACGACTTGAAGAAAGAACTGCGGGGTATGGACGCCGCCGGCTTGAAGTGACCGCCCCAAAAGCAGCGTTCGCCTGCGCGCTATAACCGTGACGCCTCGGCTTGGCCACCGTTCGGTAACCGCTCGATTCGCCTCCCTGTCGCGTGTCTTACAGGTCTGTAGTTTCGCCTCAGACCTCAACACGGAATGGGAAAAGCGATGTCAAGGACCTGCACTCGGTTCACCACCAAAGTAGTTGTTGGCGCGGCGTTGTTCGGGGCCGCCACGGCGTTGAGCCCGGATGTGGCGGCCGCACCGTTGAAAACGGGCGGCTACGCGTGCGTCTACGATTCGGCGGGAGCTGTTGTGGCGCCGGCGATCGTCGACGGACCGCTGGCCGGTGCCGGGGCCGCGGCCGGAGCCGGGGCCGGAGCCGGGGCCGCGGGCTGCGTTGGCGCTCCAGTCGCCGACATGGCTGGTGTCCCGATGGCTCTGCCCGGGCCGGTGCCGGTGGGCGCCGCGCTACCGATCGGCCCTGCTGCGTCGATTGCCTCCATACCGGTGGGTGCCCCGATTCCGGTGGGTGCCCCGATTCCGGTGGGCGCTCCGATCGGTGCCCCGATTCCGGTGGGTGCCCCGTTGCCCTTGGGAGCGCCGATTCCGGTGGGTGCTCCGTTGCCCGTGGGTGCCCCGATTCCGGTGGGTGCTCCGATAGTTGCTCCTGTGGTGGGAGCGCCGATTCCGGTGGGTGCTGCGGCGGTTGGTGCTCCGGTTCCGGTGGGTGCTCCGATCCTCGACATGGGCGGCTATGGGGGCAAGGGCGTGCCGACTGGTCCGCCGCCGGCCGGCGAGCCTGTGCCGGGGGAGCCGATCATCCCCGGCCCGCCGGCTGCGGGCTGATTTCACCTAGGAGACTTCGTCTTTCAAATTTCACCGTCTTTCAAATTTCACCTAGGAGACTTCGTCTTTCAATAGGAGCAGGAGCGATGCGCGCGGTTG
>JBAXUD010000013.1:0-18654 GCA_037129875.1 Mycobacteriaceae bacterium | reverse complement strand
ACCACTTTCATCTTCTCGGTGATCCGGCGGGCTCCGGCGTCCAGCGCCCCCCGGAAGACGCCAGGGAAGGCGAGCACATTGTTGATCTGATTGGGGAAGTCGCTGCGACCGGTCGCCACGATCGCCGCGTGACGCTTGGCAACCTCCGGGTGGATCTCCGGATCCGGATTCGAGCAGGCGAACACGATGCTGTTCGGCGCCATCGACGCGATGGCTTCCTCGGGCACCTTGCCCGCCGAGACACCCAGGAACACATCGGCACCGGCCAACGCCTCCGCCACCCCGCCGGTGAGGTCACGCGGATTGGTCCGCGACGCCAGTTCGGCCTTCACCGAGTTGAGGTCGTCGCGGCCGGTGTGGACGATGCCGCGGGAATCGACCACGATGACGTCGCTGAGCCCGGACTCCAGCAAGATGTTGGCGCACGCCACGCCAGCCGCGCCCGCACCGGAGATGACCATCTTCAGCGAGCTCATGGGGCGGTCCAGCACAGCCGTCGCACCCAGTAGTGCGGCCAGCACCACGATCGCAGTGCCGTGCTGATCGTCGTGCATCACCGGGCAGTCCAGCGCCTCGATGACCCGGCGCTCGATCTCGAAGCAGCGCGGGGCCGAAATGTCCTCCAGGTTGACTGCGCCGAATGTCGGGCGCAACCGGATCAGGGTTTCGACGATCTCGTCGGGATCCTTGGTCGCCAGCACGATGGGAATGGAGTCCAGTCCGGCGAACGTCTTGAACAGCGCCGACTTTCCTTCCATCACCGGCAGTGACGCCAACGGGCCGATGTCGCCCAGTCCGAGCACCGCACTGCCGTCGCTGACCACGGCGACCAGCCGGTGAGCCCAGGTGTAACGGGCCGCCAGCGTCTGGTCGGCGGCGATGGCGCGACTAACCTGCGCCACCCCCGGGGTGTACGCGATCGACAACGCGCGCTGCGTGTCGAGCGGCGCCTTCAACTCAACCGAGAGCTTGCCGCCCTCATGCGCGGCGAAGATTTCCTCGTCGTCGATGACGAGGTGGGAGGCAGGCACCGTTTCAGACACGGCGTCAGGGTACTCGACCGCCGCGAGACACCGTCCGGCCCGTGCGGGGCCGGTCGGCGCGTAACATTTGGGCGACGCAGAGGAGGTCGGAGCATGGCATCGTTTCGCCCCCGACCGCCCGTGCACCCCCTTCAGGTCCTGGGCCACAGCACCGACCCCGATCCCAAGCGGATACCTGTCCCGGTGGCGCAGGCCATCGTCGACTGCGCGATCTATCGGGACGGGAGTCGGCTTCCGGGCAACTTCACCCCCGCAGCGGCCTTCGCCAGGGTTCATGAACTGGAGGACTCCGGACAGCAGGCCTTCGTCTGGATCGGCCTGCACGAGCCCGACGAACAGCAGATGCAGTCGGTCGCCGACCTTTTCGGTTTGCATCCGCTGTCAGTGGAGGACGCGGTGCACGCGCATCAGCGGCCCAAGGTGGAGCGTTACGACGACACCTTGTTCCTGGTGCTCAAAACGGTGAACTACGTTCCGCACGAGTCGGTCGCACTGGCGCGCGAGATCGTCGAGACCGGCGAGATCATGGTGTTCGTCGGCAGCGACTTCGTCATCACGGTCCGCCATGGCGAGCACACCGGACTGGCTCAGGTTCGCAAGAAACTGGAGAGCCAACCGGACCAACTGCGGTTGGGCCCGCCGGGGGTGATGCACGCCGTCGCCGACCATGTCGTGGACACCTACCGCTGGGTGACCGGCGCGATGGAGGCCGACGTCGACGCCATCGAGGAGAACACGTTCTCACCCAGTAGCAAGACCGACATCGAACCCATCTATCTGCTCAAGCGGGAGGTGGTGGAGTTGCGGCGGGCCGTGTCGCCGCTGACCGACGATCTGGAATGGCTCAACAAGGAGAACCAGGATCTGCTGTCCAAGGAGGTGCGCCGGCAGATGCGCGACGTGCTGGACCACCAGATTCTGGCAGCCGACCGGATCTCCGAGTACGACGAGATGCTGTCCTCACTGGTGCAGGCTGCACTGGCCAAAGTGGGCATGCAGCAGAACCAGGACATGCGCAAGATCTCGGCCTGGGCCGCGATGGCCGCGGTGCCCACCGCGATCGCCGGTATCTACGGGATGAACTTCGAGAACATGCCGGAACTGGCCTGGACGTGGGGCTATCCGGCAGTGCTGCTTCTGATGGTCACGATCTGTACATTCCTGTACCGGACGTTCCGCCGTAACCACTGGTTATGAACTAGAGCGAGCCCGCAGACGATGCGGGCCGCAACGGATCCAGGATGTCCACAGCGTCATCGAGCCACGCCAGGCGTAGCGCGTCGGCTCCCTTGAGCCGGACCCATGCCCCCTCGGTCTGGGTGATGGGGGACGCGGACAGAAACCGAACCGGGTCACGCGGTGATGCCAGGGCGACTTCCGGAATGTCGGAGTCCCCCAGCAGCACCGCGGTGAACGGCGCCCCTGCCCACAGCGGAGCGGACAGATCGACCAGCGCGCCGGGTCCCAGCACCACCCCCTCGACGGCCGGTGTCGCGGCAATCACCGCCACGCTTCGCGCGAGACCGGTGGTCGTTGCACCGGCCCGAAGACTCAGCACCACCTCGGCCCGCGGACCCAGCAGCGGATCGGACACCGACTCCGACGGGTCAGCCATCGGGTATCGCGAACACCCAAGGCTCACATGGTGAAACACGCCGTCGAATCCCGCGCGGGGATCGGGCCCGAAGCGAAGCACATCGATGCGCTCCACACCGAGGAAAGTCACGCTGGCGACGTCGGGTTCGGAATCAATTCCCAGAGCGGCGAAGTGGGCGCGCAGATGCCCGGCCACCACCACCAGCGGGTCGGTCATCCCAACGGTGCGGCAAGGCTGACCCCGGTGTCGGGATCGAAGACGTGCACCTTGGAGGTGTCCAGTGCCAGCTCGACCGTCTGCCCCGTCGCTGCGCGCGAGTCCGCCGAAACTCGTGCCACGTAGCGGTTCTCGCCGATTCCGGAATCCACCGCGAGGTCTGACAGATGGTCCGATTGGACGCCGCCGCCACCGGTGGAGAAGTACACGTACTTGTCCGCACCCAGCGACTCGACAAGATCGGCCCGCACCCCGAACGTCAGTGCCCGCGCCCGTTCATGGGGCTCGAGCAGAGCGGCGTCCTCGAAATGTTCGGGCCGGACGCCGACGATCACGTGTCCGGGCAGCGTCGCGCCGGCGGTCGAATCCACACCGATCTGACCGAACGGCAGGCGCAACCCGCTGCCGGTCGGTGTCGCCGGAAAGAAGTTCATCGCCGGTGATCCGATGAAGCCGGCCACGAAGAGGTTCGCCGGGGTGTTGTACAACTCCTCGGGCGTGCCGATCTGCTGGGCCTCCCCGGCCCGCAACACCACCACACGGTCACCGAGGGTCATGGCCTCGGTCTGGTCGTGGGTGACGTAGACCGTGGTGGTGCCCAGCCGGTTCTGCAGACGGGCGATCTCCGCGCGCATCTGCACCCGCAGTTTGGCATCGAGGTTGCTCAGCGGCTCGTCCATCAGGAACGCCTTGGGGTTGCGGACGATTGCCCGTCCCATGGCCACCCGCTGGCGCTGACCACCGGAGAGCTGCGACGGCTTGCGGTCCAGCAACGCGGTCAGGTCGAGTACCTTGGCCGTCTCGGCTACCTTCGCCTCGATCTCCGGCTTGGACATCTTGGCCAGGGTCAGCGGGAAGGCGATGTTCTGGCGCACCGTCATGTGCGGGTACAGGGCGTAGGACTGGAAGACCATCGCGATGTCGCGGTCGCGCGGCGCTTTCTCGTTGACCCGCGCACCGCCGATGCGGAGCTCACCGGAAGTGATGTCCTCAAGACCGGCAATCATGTTGAGGGTGGTGGACTTTCCACATCCGGACGGCCCGACGAGGATCACGAACTCGCCGTCGGCGATGGTCAGCGACAGGTCCTTCACCGGCGTCGCGCCGTCGGGGTAGCGCTTGGTCACCTGGTCTAGAACGATCTCGGCCATCGCAGAACCCGCTATCCCTTCACCGCACCGGAGGTCAGTCCGGCAACAATCCGTCGTTGGAAGATCAGAACAAACACGATGATCGGAATCGTGATGACCATCGCACCGGCAGCGATGGATCCCGTCGGCTCCTCGAACTGCGAACTGCCGGTGAAGTTCGCGATCGCGACCGGGGCGGTGATCGCCGCCTTGGTCGCCGTCAGCGACAGCGCCAGCAAAAGGTCGTTCCAGGCGAAGATGAACACCAGGATCGCGGCGGTGACGATGCCCGGCGCAGCCAGTGGGGCGATCACCCGCCGGAAGGCCTGCCCGGGAGTGGCGCCGTCCATCTTGGCGGCCTTCTCCAGATCCCAGGGGATCTCCCGGAAGAACGCCGACAGGGTGTAGATCGCCAGGGGCAGCGCGAAGGTGATGTACGGGATGATCAGGCCGGGCCAGGTGTCGAACAACCCGATCCGGCGCTCGATGTTGAACAGCGGTGTCACCAGTGAGATCTGGGGGAACATCGCGATCAGCAGCGCGGCGCCGATGAGCAGTCGCTTGCCTCCGAAGTCCAGGCGGGCCACCGCGTAGGCGGCCATGCCGCCGATGACGACGGCGACGACGGTGGTGATCAGGCCGATGCCGATGGAGTTGATCAGTGCCGAACTGAACACGTCGCCGCTGAAGATGCCCTTGTAGTTGTCCAGCGTGATCGACGACGGAATCAGCTTGCCGTCCTTGACCATTGCGGTCGGCTTCAGCGACAGGCTAAGAATCCACAGCACCGGCAACAGCGCGTAGAGCACCACCAGGACGTTGACGACGGTCCAGAAGGTGGCGCGCCTTCCGTTGATCTGTTGAGCCATCTCAACGCACCTCGTTGTCCGCGCCGGGGGCCGAGGCACCGAACAGTTTGATGTAGATGAAGGCGATGACGGCCACGGTGGCGAACACCAGCACGCTGATCGCCGACCCCAGCCCGAGGTTGAATGCCTTGAACAGGTTGTCGTAGCCCAGGATCGACACCGACGCGGTGTCGTTGGAGCCACCGGTGAGCACGTAGATGTTGTCGAAGATCCGGAAAGCGTCGAGCGTGCGGAACAGCAACGCCACCAGGATGGCCGGCTTGATGAGCGGAATGATCACCCGGGTCAGCCGGGTCCAGGCACCGGCGCCGTCGACCTCGGCGGCCTTGAGCAGATCCTCGGGCACCAGCGCCAGGCCGGCCAGCAGCAGCAGCGCCATGAACGGAGTGGTCTTCCAGACCTCGGCGAGGATGATGACCGCCAGCGACGGAATCTGTTGGGTCAGTGGAGCACTGCCGTCGGGCAGCAGGTTGGCCAGATACCCCGTGCCGGGGGTCCAGGCGTAGTACCAACTGTAGGACGCGGCGACGGTGACGATTCCATAGGGGATAAGGATCGCGGTCCGCACCAGACCCCTGCCGAAGATGGTTCGGTGCATCACCAGCGCCAGAGCCAACCCGAGGGCGAACTCGATGGCCACCGAGATCACCGTGATGATCAGGGTCACGAAAAATGCTGTCCACCAGTACTTGTCGGTCAGGATGGTCTGGTAGTTGGCGAACCCGATGAACTTTATGTCGTTGGGGCTGGCCAGGTTGTAGCGGTGCAGGCTGAGCCAGAACGCATAGACGATCGGGTAAGCCGTGACCGCCAGCATCAGGATGACGGCCGGCGCGATCAGCCAGTAGGCCAGCCGCCGCTGCGAGGAGCGGTCACCGGTGAGCACAGTGCTGGCAGCGGTCACGGGATCAGCCCCTTGCCGTCGATCGCCTTCTGCACCTGGTCGGCGAGCTCGTCGGCGGTACGTTCCGGGTCGATCCCGGTGACCGGTGCCAGGGTGGCCGAGATTCGCGTGGACACCGCCTGGTAGTTCGGTGTGGTGGGGCGCACCGCTGCGTTGGTCAATTGATCCCGGATGATCGCGTACTGCGGGTACTTCTTCTGAAAGTCGGGGTCGGAGTACAACGACGTCCGGACCGCCGGCAGCCCGCCCTCGATCGAGGTGTAGCGCTGGTTACCCTCGTTGCGGATGCAGCGCAGCGCCTCGAAGGCCTCCGCCGGATGACGGGTCGTGGAAGCCACCGCAAGGTTCAGCCCGCCCAGGGTCACCCGGGCCGGCTGCCCCGCGATCACACCGGGATAAGGCGCGAAGGCGAACACCTTTCGGCTGCCGTCGAAGGCCACCTGGAACTGCTTGTCGGTGGGCGTGAACGTGCCGGTGTCGTTGATGCTGCCCGCCAGTTCGGGTTCGGAGTTCAGCGGCAGGAACGGCACCCCACCCTTGACGGCGTTCTCCAGCATGGAAGCGAAGACGAAGGGCCAGTTGACTTCCAGGGCAGCCTTGCCCTGTTCGAGGGCGAGGCGTGCGGTGCCCTCGTCGGTCTGGGTGACCGACGGATCAGCGCCCGGTGCGGTGGCCACCGCCTTGATGATCTGCAGTGCTTTGACGGTGGCGGCGCGATGCTCGGGAGTATCGGTGAGGGTGACGGTCTTCCCGTCGTCGGACACCACCTGACCGCCGGCACTCTGCAGCAAGGTGTTGAACCACACCACCAGGCCTTCGTACTGCTTGGCCTGCACCGCAATCCAACTCGGCTTGCCCTCGTCATGCAGGCGGGTGGCCTCGGCCACCATCTGGTCCCAGGTGGCCGGTGGCGGCGCGACGAGATCCGGCCGGTACCAGAGCATCTGGGTGTTGGTGGTGACCGGCGCGGCGAACAACTTGCCCTGCCACTTCGCGGTCTCCAAGGGTCCGGGCAGGGTGTCCGCGGTGGCGTCGGCCTCGGCCTGCCCGGCCGGGTCGTCGGACAGCGGCAACGCCCAGCCCGCTTCGGCGAACTCCGCCGTCCACACCACGTCCATCGCCATGATGTCCAACGAGTGGTCGTTGCCGGTGATCCGGCGGGCCAGCTGCAATCGCTGGTCGTCGGCACCCTTGGGAAGACTGAACTGCTGAATACGGAACCGCCCGCCCAATTCCTCGTTGCAACGTTTGGCCACCGCGGTGAACGTCGCCGTCTCGCTGGCGGGCGTGTAAAGACTGACCGCCGTCCTGCCGCCATTCGAACCGCAGGCCGAGGTGGTCGCGGCGGCGGTGAGCATGACCATGCCGAGCGCGGCGGCCCGGCGGGTGCGCACGCAGGAGATCGTCACGTCATTCGCCTTTCGGTGGTGGTGCCGGGCCTACTGTAAACCGGCGGTCGATCTCCGAGGTCGATCTCCGCGGTCGATCTACAACGTCAAGCGCGACAGCATGTCCCGTGCCTGCTCAGCGCCCTGCGGATCGCACAGTACGTCGTAGCGGCCGGCCACCAGCTGCATGGTGGAGCTGAAATCCCTTGTGCCCTTTGTCATCCAGTAGGGGATCGCCGAGGTGATCAGACCGAACATGACACCGGCAGGGATCGCGGCGACCAGGGCTGCCCCGATGTTGCCGGTGAACATCCCGAGCAACAGGCCGATGAAGACACCGAGCCAAGCGCCGCTGGCCACACCGGTGAACAGAACCTTGCCCCAGGTGAGCCGGCCGGTGACCCGCTCGACCTGCATGAGATCCACCCCGACGATCGTCACCTGCTGCACCGGGAACTGGTTGTCGGACAGGTAGTCGACGGCCTTCTGAGCCTCGGCGTAGGTCGGATAGGAGCCGACCGGCCAGCCTTTCGGCGGCGTCGGCAGACCAAGGGGGCCACGGCGCGACGCACCCGCGCCGCCGGGAACCCCGCCCGGGTTCTGCCCTGGCGAAAAGGGACTGGTCATGGGCGTGCGTCTCCTTCGTCGATCAGCGTGGGCTGCCTGCGGGCCCTGGTGCATAGGCTAGGTCGACAGCATGACAGCCGCCAGCGGTGACCGTTGGCGGGAGGCCGGATTACGCGGGTCAGACACCGGCAGGGTACCTGGTCGAGGTCGCCGACGCGCAGCGTTAGCTTTCCGGCGGTATGAACGCGGGCGAGGTACGGGTCATCCCGGCCGCCCGACCCTTGGCCGCCACCACCAGAGCCATCTTGCGGCTGGCCTCGTCGATCATCTCGTCTCCGAGCATCACCGCCCCGCGCGCTCCACCGGCCGCCGAGGTGTGCCAGTCATAGGCCTCCAGGATCAGTTCGGCCTGGTCGTACTCAGCCTGGGCCGGCGAGAAGATCTCGTTGCCGGCAGCGATCTGATCGGGGTGCAGCACCCATTTGCCGTCATAACCCAACGCCGCGGAGCGCCCCGCCACCCGCCGGAACGCCTCGACGTCACGCACCTTCAGATACGGACCGTCGATGGCGGCCACGCCGTTGGCGCGCGCGGCGATCAGGATCGTCATCAGCACGTGGTGGTAGGCATCCCCGACGTCGTAACCCTCAGGTTGCTCCCCCACGACCAAGGCCCGGGTGTTGAGATTCGCCATCAGGTCCGCCGGCCCGAGAACAAGCGCCTGGACCCTCGGGGCACCGGCGATCGCGTCGATGTTCGTCAGCCCCTTGGCGTCCTCGATCTGCGCATCGATCCCGATGCGTCCCACCGGAAGGCCGTGCGTCCGCTCCAGTTGGCTCAACAGCAGATCCAGGGCGTGCACGTGGCTGGCGGCGGAGACTTTGGGGAGCACGATGACGTCCAGGCGGGCGCCGGCGGCCGACACCACATCGATGACGTCGGTGTAGGTCCACGGAGTCGTCCAGTCATTGACCCGGACACCGCGCAGTTGGCCGCCCCAGCCCGGACCGGCGAGGGCAGCGGCCACCGAGGTGCGGGCCCGCGCCTTGGCATCCGGGGCGACGGCGTCCTCAAGGTCGAGGAATACCTCGTCGGCGGGCAGCCCCTTGGCCTTCTCGATCATCCCGGGGTTACTGCCCGGAACGGATAGGCAGGTTCTGCGCGGTCGATAAGCGGGTCGATCGGTGCGGTTCACCCGCAGACTCCTACCCTTTGTAGTCATGGCGTCGGTGAACAGGGTATATGCGGCGCGGCTGGCCGGGATGGTCGTGTTGGGCCCTGACGGCGAATCCCTCGGGCGGGTGCGGGATGTGGTGGTCAGCATCAGCAGCGTGCGCCAACAGCCCCGGGTGCTCGGACTGGTTGTCGAATTGCTCACCCGCAAGAGGATCTTCGTTCCGATCTTGCGCGTCACCGCCATCGAGCCCAATGCCGTCACCCTCACCACCGGAAATGTTTCCCTGCGCCGGTTCGTCCAGCGGCCCGGCGAGGTCCTGGTCTTGGGCCAGGTGCTCGACACCCAGGTGCGGGTCGACGATCCCGAACAGGAAGACCTCGCGGGCGTCGACGTCTTCGTGGTGGACCTCGGCATGGAGCAGACGCGCACCCGGGACTGGATCGTCACCCGGGTGGCGGTGCGCACTCACCGCAGGCTCGGCCGGCGCGGTGCGGTGGTCGTGGTGGACTGGCAGACCGTCACCGGGCTGACGCCTTCCGGACTGGCGATGCCCGGTCAGGGCGTGGCGCAGTTGCTGCATCAGTTCGAGGGTCAGCGGCCGATCGAGGTGGCCGACGCGCTGCGCGGTCTGCCGGCCAAACGGCGCTACGAGGTGGTCAAAGCCCTCGACGACGAACGCCTGGCCGACATCCTCCAGGAACTCTCCGAGGAGGACCAGACCGAACTGCTGCGCGAACTCGACACCGAACGCGCCGCCGACGTGCTCGAGGCCATGGACCCCGACGACGCCGCCGACCTCCTCGGGGTGATGAACCCGACCGAAGCCGAGGCGTTGCTGCGACGGATGGATCCCGAGGACTCCGAGTCGGTCCGCCGGCTGCTCAGCCACTCCCCCGACACCGCCGGTGGCCTGATGACCTCCGATCCGGTGGTGTTGACCCCGAACACCACCGTCGCCGAGGCGCTCGCACGGGTGCGCGATCCCGACCTCACCCCGGCGTTGTCGTCGCTCGTGTTCGTGGTGCGCCCGCCGACAGCCACCCCGACCGGGCGATACCTCGGGTGCGTGCACCTGCAGGCGTTGCTGCGCGAGCCCCCGGCCAACCTGGTCAGCGGCATGGTGGACAACGACCTGCCCAGCCTGAGTCCGGATACCGCACTGGGCGCCGTGACGCGGTACTTCGCCGCCTACAACCTGGTCTGCGGCCCGGTGGTCGACGCAGAAGGGCACCTTCTGGGCGCGGTCACAGTCGACGACGTGCTCGATCACCTGCTGCCGCACGACTGGCGGGAGAGCTTCGAGGACTCCAGCGTGGCGATCGGAGACAACACGACGTGAACGATCCGCGCCAGCGCCTCGACACGCCACTGACCTCCCGGCGGCCGGCGTTCAACTTCGACCCCGAGACGGTCGGCCGAGTCAGCGAATCGGTCGCGCGCTTTCTCGGGACCGGCCGCTACCTGATGTGGCAGACCGGCCTCGTCATCGTCTGGATCGCTCTGAATCTCTTCGCCGTGAAGCTGCGCTGGGATCCCTACCCGTTCATCCTGCTCAATCTCGCCTTCTCCACCCAGGCCGCCTATGCCGCGCCGCTGATCCTGCTGGCCCAGAACCGGCAGGAGAACCGCGACAAGGTCGCACTCGAAGAGGACCGCAGGCGTGCCCAGCAGACCAAGGCTGATACCGAGTTCCTGGCCCGTGAACTCGCGGCCCTGCGGTTGGCCGTCGGCGAGGTGGCCACTCGCGACTACCTGCGCCGGGAACTGGAAGAGTTGCGCGAACTCCTCGAGACACTGCAGCCGGCGGAACCGACGTCCGCGAAGTCGGGCAAAAAGGACAGCGCCGAGCGCCGCGCGAAGAAAATCGTCGGGTAACAAGTCCGCGGATGCGTTCCGCTGGCCTCGGCACCTTATGTATGGTGACGGGGTTCACAACATCGGATCGGTAGTCGGGGTGAGGACGGACGCGTGGGGATAGGGCACCGGGTCGGCCGCGTGGTGCGGACGCCCGTGTTTGGTATCGCGGTGCTGACGCCGGTAGTGCTTGCCGGTGCCGCTGCGGCGACGCCCGCCCGGTTGGCCGCACCCGTCACCGCTGACGACGCGACCCATCTGCAACTGGCCACTGCTGCGCCGCTGGACACCAAAGGCGTGACGGTGGTGCCGATGGCGAAGCCGCCGGCGGACTTCCGCTTCGCCGCCAACACGCTTTCGCCTCCCCCGCCGGCAGCCGTGATCAGTTCGGCCGGCGGCATGCGGATTCCGGCCATCGCGCTGGCGGCCTATCGCAAAGCCGAGCAGACGATGGCTGTCGCTTCGCCCGGCTGTGGAGTGAGCTGGAACCTGCTGGCCGGTATCGGGCGGATCGAATCGTCGCACGCCAATGGCGGCGCCACCGACACCAGCGGCACCGCGGCGCGACCCATCTACGGGCCCACGCTCGACGGCAGCCTGCCGGGCAACGAGGTCATCGTGCAGACCAACGCCGGCGGGCGGCCGGTCTATGCGCGGGCAATGGGTCCTATGCAGTTCCTGCCGGGCACCTGGTCGCGGTTCGCCTCCGACGGCGACGCCGACGGGAGGGCCGATCCGCAGAACCTCTTCGACGCCGCCCTGGGCACCGCCCGGTACCTGTGCAGCGGCGGGCTGAACCTGCGCAATCAGGCCCAGGTGCTGACCGCGATTCTTCGCTACAACAACTCGATGGCCTACGCCCAGAACGTGCTCGGCTGGGCCGCCGCCTACGCCACCGGCGTCGCGCCGGTGGATCTGCCGGCGATCGTCGGGCCCGCGCCGGCCCTGGGCGATTCCCACCTCGAGCGCCCCGAGGGCCTCGGCCCCGGCATGACCGGCCTGCCCCCGGGCGATCCGCTCGCGCAGCTGGCGATGAATATGGG
This sequence comes from Mycobacteriaceae bacterium, assembly GCA_037129875.1. Lineage (GTDB taxonomy): Bacteria > Actinomycetota > Actinomycetes > Mycobacteriales > Mycobacteriaceae > Mycobacterium. The sequence continues at coordinate 6,866 of JBAXUD010000013.1, read as the reverse complement.
CAACAGCCAGACCGCCGGCCAGATGCTGCCCGGCCCGCTGCCCGGGCCCGCCGCCGAGGGCGTAGGACCCGCGCACGGCTGCGAGGTCATCTGCATGGCCTCTCAGCTGGCGCCCTCGACGGCAGCGATGCCCGACAACCTGCCGCCGTGGATGATGCCGATGGCCCCCCCGCCGTGGATGGCGCCGGAGGGCCCACTGCCCGGGATGGCTCCGGTCGGCGCCGGCCCGCTGCCGGGGGCGGCTCCGCTGCCCGGTCCGGCCTCGGCAGACGCCGGTGTCCCGCTACCCGGGATGCCGCCGCTTCAGGCTCCGCTGCCCGGCATGCCCGGTGCCGCGCCCGGACCGCTGCCCGGTGTACCCGCGGCCGAAGCTCCGCCGGTTCCCGCGCCCGGCACCCCGCCGTGGATGGCCCCACCGCCGGCCGCGCTCGGTCCCGGCCCGGTTCCGGCACCTGCCGAGGCCCCGATCCTCATTCCGGCGCCCGCACCGGGCCCCGGTCCTGCCCCCGGCCCGGCCTAACACCGCGGGCTCCTCCAGTCCGCACCAGCCGTCCCCCTAGAGTGGGCAGCGATGAGCACCGAACTTGAAAAGGCCGTTCGCGCCGCGCTGGCCAAGGTCATCGACCCCGAGCTGCGCAGGCCGATCACCGAACTGAACATGGTCAAGAGCGTCGCGGTGGCACCGGATGGGGCCACCCATGTCGAGATCTATCTGACCACCTCCGCGTGCCCCAAGAAGACCGAGATCACCGAGCGGGTCAGCGCCGTCGTGGCCGACGTGCCGGGCACCGGAGCCGTCACCGTGGATCTGGACGTGATGAACGACGAACAGCGCACCGAGTTGCGCAAACAGCTGCGCGGCGACGCCGCGGAGCCGGTCATCCCATTCGCCCAGCCTGGCTCGCTGACCCGCGTCTACGCGGTGGCCTCCGGCAAGGGCGGTGTCGGAAAGTCAAGTGTCACAGTCAATCTCGCAGCGTCACTCGCCGCCCGCGGGTTGTCGGTAGGTCTGTTGGACGCCGACATCTACGGCCACTCCGTGCCACGGATGATGGGAACCACCGACCGGCCCACCCAGGTCGAATCGATGATCCTGCCGCCGGTCGCCCATGACGTGAAGGTGATCTCGATCGCCCAGTTCACCCAGGGCAACACCCCGGTGGTGTGGCGCGGCCCGATGTTGCACCGCGCGCTGCAGCAGTTCCTCGCCGACGTGTACTGGGGTGACCTCGACGTGCTGTTGCTCGACCTGCCGCCGGGCACCGGGGACGTGGCGATCTCGTTGGCCCAGTTGCTGCCCGGCGCCGAAATCGTGGTGGTGACCACCCCGCAGATCGCGGCGGCCGAGGTTGCCGAGCGGGCCGGGGCGATCGCTCTGCAGACCCGCCAGCGCATCGTCGGCGTCGTGGAGAACATGTCGGGGCTGTTGATGCCGGACGGGTCGACATGGGAGATCTTCGGTGCGGGCGGCGGACGCCAGGTGTCCGAGCGCCTGAGCCGGACGATTGGCGCGGATGTGCCCCTGCTGGGCCAGATTCCGCTGGATCCGGCGCTGGTCACCGCCAGCGATTCCGGCGTGCCGTTGGTCCTGTCAGCGCCGGATTCGGCGGCGGGCAGGGAACTGCGTTCGATTGCCGACAAGCTTGCCTCCCGCAAGCGCGGGCTGGCAGGGATGTCGTTGGGGCTGGACCCGGCCGGTCGGTGACCGAGGTGCCGTTCTGCGGTGCGGGGTCAGGTCGCGTCGGAGTCGAACGGAGCCGGGCCGGCGCTGCTCTGCGGCGGCGTGGGGGTGCTCTGTGGCTTGACGGTCCCAATTCCCCGGTCGCTACGCTCCTGCCCGCCGGCGGTCCCAATTCCCCGGTCGCTACGCTCCTGCCCGCCGGTCCCAATTCCCCGGTCGCTACGCTCCTGCCCGCCGGCGGTCCGGTCGAATTCACCGGTGAGCCACGAATCATCGCCGTCGAGAAGGTGTTTGGTGATCGCGGCCCTCGGCGTCATCCCGCGTAGTTTCTGGATTTCGTTCAGCGGCTCACGCAGGCCCTCGAACTCCGGCCCGAGTTCCTCCCGCAATTCGCGGGTGGCGCCACTGAGGTAATCGCGGGCCTGACGCATCGTGCCGGCGGTCCAGGCGATGGCGCCCGGCAGCCGTTCCGGCCCCAGCACCACCAGGCCCACCACGACCAGCAGGAGCATCTCGCCCCACCCGACGTTGGCGAACACGGGGTTAGTTGTCCGGCTTGTCCGGCGTGGGGTTCACCATCAGCGTCACCTTGCGGCCTTCGCGCATGACCTCGATCGGCGAGTCCTGCCCGATGGGAAGTTGGCGGACCGCGACGACGAACTCGTCGGCGTCGGCCACCGTGCGGTTGCCCACCTTCACGACGACGTCGTTCTCCTTGATACCCGCCTTGTCGGCGGGACCACCGGCGGTCACGTTGGCGATCTGCGCACCGGAGGCCAGGTCGTTGCTGACCGACCGGGCGGTGAGGCCCAACGTCGGGTGCGAAACCTTGCCGTCCTTGATCAACGACTCGACAGTCGCCTTGACCTCATTGACCGGAATTGCGAAGCCCAGGCCACTTGCGCTGTCCGACAACGACTTTCCGGCGGTGTTGATGCCGATCACTTCGGAATCCATGTTGATCAACGGGCCACCGGAGTTGCCGTGGTTGATCGACGCGTCGGTCTGCACACCGTCGATCACGGTGTCGGTGTCCGAGCCCTCGCCGGACAGTGGAATCGGGCGGTTCAGCGCGCTGATGATGCCGTGGGTGACCGTGCTGCGCAGGCCCAGGGGCGCGCCTGCTGCGATCACTTCCTCGCCCACCCGCAGCTTGCTGGAGTCGCCGAAACGAGCCACCGTCAGGTTGTCGACGTTGTCGACCTTGAGCACGGCCAAGTCGGTCTTGGGATCGCGGCCGACGAGGTTGGCCGGCACCTCCTTGCCGTCGTTGAACACGACGGTCATCTTGAACTTGCCCGGAGTCGCAGCCGCCTCGGAGATGACGTGGTTGTTGGTGACGATATAGCCGCGGCCGTCGACCACCACACCGGAACCCTGCGAACCTTCCTGGTCGCTCTTGGCTTCGATGGTGACAACCGAATCGGATACGGAGGCAGCAACTTTCGCAAACCGGCCGGCCGGCACCTCGGCGCCATCCGAGGTGGACAGCGTCACCTTGGAGGTGGTGAACGCCTCGACCACTTCGGCGGTCTTGCGGCCCACCCAGCCGCCGACCACACCGATCAGCAGCGCGGTCAAGGCGAGCGTCGCCAGCGCCAGGTAGGAGACCCGGCCGCCGAAGAGCACCTCGCGAAGGCCGAGCTTGCCCGGCGGTGGCCCCTCGATGACGGTGACGGGGGTCTGCAGCGCCGGGGTGCCCAGGGCAACGCCGGCTGCGGGATCGCGCCACGGATCGTCGAGCAGTTCGGAATCATCGGCTTCGGCCGCCAGCGCTCCGGCATCAGCGGGGTGGCGCTGCAGTGAGTCGCTGCCGGGGGACGGGCGGCTGAAGGCTTCCTGCAGCACGGGATCCGCGGGCCTGGCGCTGGGAGCGAAATTGCCGGAACGGCGGAAACGCGAGGGGCGCAGCTCGTCAGCGACGAACGACCCCTCGACGCCGTTGGGTCGGCCGAAAGTGCGAGTGGCTTCGGAATCCACCGGCGGCCGCGAAACAGGTCGGGGCGCAAGGCGGCGTGCGACACCGTTGTCCTCATCGAAGCTCAAATCAACCTCTATCCACGCTCAGCAGCAGGCCAGGGCACTGCTCGGTTCGGCCTTCACCCTACCGGCGCTTGCGCCGGCCCCGCGGCATGCCGTCACCCGGCTGGTCGTCGTCGGGCCGGGGGCTCGGTTCCTCCGGCGTGGACTCCGGGATCTGGGACAGCAGCCCCATCAGGGTGCTCGGCATCGTCACCGGCCGCGATTCGCGCAGCGCGGCGCGCGTCTGACCCTGGGCCTCCACCTCGGCGGCGCACTGCTGACACAGCGAAAGGTGGCTGCCTGCCCGCAGGTGAGCCTTCATCGGCAGCTCACCGTCCACATATGCGGCAATGGCCTCGATGGACAGGTGGTCGGTGGAACTGAACTGGCGAGGCGCACACATCGCGGCTTGGTCAATCGAGACGAAGTTCGACGGCAGCCAGGACAGTGCGCGGCGAAAGACATCGCCCGGATCGACCACTACCGGCGCTCCTCTCCCGCTTCGCAGCCCGCGTTCGGACTCCACTCTGCTGCGCACAGCACTCACTACGAATCTAGCGCGAAGAAGGCGAGATGACATGCCACGACAGACCGACGCGGTGCGTCAGGCCGACTCCGCCTCAGTGCGGCCCCGGGCGGCGAGATAATCCCGCAACGCCTGGCGTCCCCGATGGATGCGGCTGCGGACGGTACCGAGTTTGACGCCGAGGGTGGCGCCGATCTCCTCGTAGGACAGGCCTTCGATGTCGCACAGGACCACCGCGGCGCGGAACTCCGGGGGCAGTGAGTCCAGCGCCTCCTGAAGATCCGGCCCGAGCCGGGAGTCGTGATAGATCTGCTCGGGATTGGGCTCATCGGCGGGGACCCGGTCGTAGTCCTCGGGCAGGGCTTCCATCCGGATGCGGGCGCGCCGGCGCACCATGTCGAGGAACAGGTTGGTCGTGATGCGGTGCAACCAGCCTTCGAAGGTGCCGGGCTGGTAGTTCTGCACCGAGCGGAACACCCGGATGAAGGTTTCCTGGGTGAGGTCCTCGGCATCGTGCTGGCTACCAGAGAGCCGGTAGGCGAGCCGGTACACCCGGTCGGCGTGCTGGCGCACCAATTCGTCCCAGGACGGCATCGCGGCCCGGTCTCCGGTCGCATCGAACACTGCAGTGCCCTGCAGCTCGTCGGCCGGCTCAACCCAGTCGGCGTCGCCGATCGGCGCCACGTGCGACATGGTGAGCGGGGCCGTCAGAGTTGTGTTCGTCGGATCCTCCTGGAATCGGTGCGCCGTCGCAGGCGCTTCAACGGTCACAACATGACCGTCTCCCGGGGTATTCCCCGTCCAGCCGCTGAGGCTTTTCATGGGCGTGAGCTTTCCGCATCGCGTTGTGCAACCACTGTGAGCAAACTAAATGTTAGCTGTGAGACGCGGTGGTAATGGGTTCAACTAGGCAATACGTCAGGATTCGGTTATTTATGAGCAATTTCCTTAGTTTATCTCATCGGCGTGTCGATCGGGTGCGGTCGAGCCACCCGGCCGGCATGGCGCGTCTACCCACGCAACGGCGCAGGTGATCTACGCTGCAGAGCATGTCCACCAGCGACGAAGCGGTGCCGAGCCGGGCCGACCGGATCCTCGCGCACTCTGAAGGGTCGATCTCCGAGGACGCGATTGTCACCGCTGCCCGTGAGCGGGCCGTCGACGCCGGGGCGGGCGCGGTGACGCCCGCCGTAGGGGCGCTGCTGAGCCTGCTCACCCGGCTTTCCGGGGGCAAAGCGGTGGTCGAGGTGGGCACCGGGGCAGGCGTCAGCGGACTGTGGCTGCTCTCCGGCATGCGCGAGGACGGCGTCCTGACCACCATCGACATCGAGCCCGAGCATCAGCGGCTGGCCAAACAGGCTTTCTCCGAGGCCGGCATCGGCCCCGGCCGGACCCGTCTTATCGGCGGACGGGCCCAGGACGTTCTGACCCGACTCGCCGATGGGTCCTACGACCTTGTCTTCATCGACGCCGCCGCCGCCGATCAGCCCGATTTCGTCGTCGAAGGGATACGGCTGCTGCGCCCGGGTGGGGTGATCGTCGTCCACCACGCAGCCCTGGATGGACGAGCCGGTGATCCGGGCGCCCACGACGCCGAGGTATCCGCCGTGCGCGAAGCCGCGCGGTTGATCGCCGAGGACGAGCGATTCACTCCGGTCCTGGTTCCGCTCGGCGACGGCATTCTGATCGCGGCGCGGGACTGACAATGGTGACGGCCGCAGCGATTCGGAGCCCGCTATGGAGTTGATGACAGGCTTTGGTCTGGCCAGCGCGGCCGGCCTGAACGCCTACATTCCACTGTTGTCGATGGGACTGCTGGGCCGCTTCACCAATCTGATTCACCTTCCGGCAGGCTGGTCCTGGCTGGAGAACGGGTGGGTGATCGGCATCGTGGCGATCCTGCTGATCGTCGAGATCGTGGCGGACAAGGTCCCGGCCCTGGATTCCGTCAACGACACCGTGCAGACCTTCGTGCGGCCCACCTCCGGCGGCATCGTGTTCGGGTCGGGAACGGCGGCGCAAACCGCGGCAGTCACCGATCCGGCAGATTTCGCCCGCACCGGCCAGTGGGTTCCGATCGCCATCGGGGTGGTGACCGCACTTGTGGTGCACCTGACCAAGACGGCAGTGCGACCCGCGGCCAACGTCGCCACCGCCGGGTTAGCCGCACCGGTGCTGAGCACCATCGAGGACTTCACCAGCGTGAGCCTGACGTTCATCGCGATCCTGATCCCGGCACTGGTGCTGGTGGTGCTCATCGCCTTGGTGTGGGCCGCGGTGTGGCTGCTGCGCCGACGGCGCCGCCGGCAATCGGCCATGAAATAGCAAATCGCGCTTCAACGAAACCGAGGTATCTGCTGTGATCCGTGCAGTCTGGAACGGTGCCGTGCTGGCCGAAACCGAAGAGACCGTGCTGCTGGAAGGCAACCACTACTTCCCCGCAGATTCGTTGCGCCGTGAGTACTTTGCGGACAGCCCGACGACATCGGTGTGCCCGTGGAAGGGCACTGCCCACTACTACAGCGTGACTGTCGACGGTCAGCTCAACGCCGACGCGGCGTGGTACTACCCCGAGCCCAGCACGAAGGCCGGCCAGATCAAAGATCACGTCGCGTTCTGGAAAGGCGTCCAGGTCGA
>JBAXUD010000129.1:0-8034 GCA_037129875.1 Mycobacteriaceae bacterium | reverse complement strand
CCTCGTGGGCGGTCTGATCGGCACCTTGATGGTCGGTCTGGTCGCGGCTCCAGAAGCACCCGCAGCCGTCACCGGCTTGTTCTACGGCGGCGGCACGGATCAGTTGTGGCGTCAGGCGGTCGGTGCCTTCTCGGTTCTGGGGTACTCGGCAGTCGTCACGGCTATCTTGGCCTTGCTCGTGAAATACACCATCGGACTGCGGCTTGACCGTGAGGCCGAGGCGGTCGGTATCGACGAAGCCCAACACGCGGAGACCGCGTACGACTTCGCCGTGGCCGGTGGCGGCTCGGTCATCACTCGTCACGGCGCGGAGGTATAGGAAATATGAAGCTGATCACTGCGATCGTCAAGCCGTTCACGCTCGAAGACGTCAAGACCGGCCTGGAAGAGTTGGGTGTCCTGGGCATGACGGTCAGCGAAGTCCAGGGTTACGGACGGCAGAAGGGCCACACCGAGGTCTACCGCGGTGCTGAGTATGCGGTCGACTTCGTACCGAAGGTCCGCGTCGAGGTCGTCGTCGACGACGCCGCCGTGGACAAGGTGGTCGACGTCATCGTGGCCGCGGCCCGCACCGGCAAGATCGGTGACGGCAAGGTCTGGGTCAGCCCGGTCGAGACCATCGTCCGGGTTCGCACTGGCGAGCGGGGAACCGACGCGCTCTGACGCGCCGGATACCCGAATGGCCAAACGCAACGACTCCGCCGCCGGGAGGTGGGAGCCCCCGGTGGCGGAGTCGCTGCATCCCGCAACTGATCTCGCCGCGGCGAGTCGGCAACTGCTCGAGACCGGGCAGCGCCGACTCGACGCGGCGGCGTTGCGGGAGGCGCTGCTCGACCTGCACGAACTGTGGCTCGTCACCAAGGCCGCCGAGATCGGAATCACTTCCGACAGCGGCTTCGCGATCGTCGCCACCGGGGGGTTGGGGCGCCGGGAGATGGTGCCCTACTCCGACCTCGATCTCATGCTGCTGCATGACAACATGCCGACCGAGACGATGACCCAGGTTGCCGAGATGCTCTGGTACCCGTTGTGGGACGCCAACATTCGGCTCGATCACAGCGTCCGGACCGTCTCCGAGGCGCTCCAGGTCGCCGGCGGCGACATGTCGGCCGGGTTGGCGATGCTGGAAGTCCGCCACATCGCGGGCAATGACGGGTTGTCCGCGCAGTTGATCGCCGGAGCGCGGCGGCAGTGGCGGGCCGGCATCGCCTCCCGGTTCGAAGAACTGGTGGAGCAGACCAAATCCCGCTGGCAGCGCAGCGGCCAGATCGCCCACCGCGCCGAACCCGACCTCAAAGCAGGGATGGGCGGGCTGCGCGACATCCAGTTGCTCAATGCGTTGGCGCTCGCGCAACTTGCCGACGTCTATCCCGGCGTCAACAGCGAGTCACCGACCGGTTCGCTGGGGGCTGCGCACTTGGCGCTGCTGAACGTCCGCACCGAATTGCACCGGGTGTCAAAGCGTGGCCGCGACCAGCTGCTGGCCCAGTACGCCGACGAGGTCGGTGCGGCGTTGCGCATCGGCGACCGGTTCGATCTGGCCCGCATGCTCTCGGACTCGGCCCGCACGGTGAGCTATTACGTCGACGCGGGATTGCGCACCGCGGGAAATGCTCTGCCCCGGCGCGGACTGTCGGCGTTGCGCCGGCCGGTTCGCCGCCCACTCGACGAAGGTGTCGTGGAATACGCCGGTGAGGTGGTCCTGGCCCGCGATGCCAGGCCCCAGCGTGATCCAGGTCTGCCACTGCGGGTGGCCGCGGCCTCGGCATCCACCGGCATTCCCATCGCCGCGTCGACCCTGGCCCGGCTTGCCGACACCGCCGCCGAGCCCCGCGCGCCCTGGCCGCGTGACGCACTGGACAACCTGCTGGTGCTGCTGAGTGCCGGACCGACCGCCGTGACGGCCATCGAGGCGCTGGACCGCACCGGGCTGTGGGGACGGCTTTTTCCGGAATGGGGTGCGGTGCGCGACCTTCCGCCGCGTGACCCGGTGCACACCTGGACGGTCGACCGGCATCTGGTTGAAACGGTATCGCGGGCAAGTGCATTCACCACACGGGTGTCGCGGCCCGATCTGCTTATGCTGGGCGCGCTGTTTCACGATATCGGCAAGGGTCGCGGCGGTGATCACAGCGTCGTCGGCGCCGAACTGGTCACCCGGGTAGGGGAACGCCTCGGGCTGTGGCCCTCCGACGTGCGGTTGTTGTCGGCGATCGTGCGCCACCATCTGCTGCTGCCGAATGCTGCCACCCGTCGGGATCTTCAGGATCCGGCCGTGATCAATGGCGTCGTCGAGGCCGTCGACGGCGATCGGGTGCTGCTTGAGTTGCTTCATGTTCTCGCCGAAGCGGATTCGCTGGCGACCGGTCCCGGAGTGTGGGGCGATTGGAAGGCGACGCTCATCGGCGACCTCGTCCGTCGCTGCCGGGCGATGATGGCCGGTGAGCCAGAACCCGAGCCGGAACCCGTTCCAGAGGAACATCTTTCGCTGGCCGGTGACGGCGAGGTGCACGTTGAACTGGTACCGGGGGATTCGCCGCACACCTTCGCGGTCACCATGATCGCGCCGGATCGCCGTGGCCTGCTGTCGAAGGCGGCCGGCGTGCTGGCGCTCAACGCGCTCGGCGTGCATTCGGCGTCGGTCAACAGTGCCCTGCTCTCCGGTCGGGCCTCGGCCATCAACACCTTCGTGGTCTCACCGCACTTCGGTTCCCCGCCGGCCGCGGAGCTGATCCGGCAGCAGTTCATCCTCGCTCTGAACGGAGAACTGGACGCCATCGGCTCGTTGCAGAAGCGCGACCATGAGACCTCGCAATACGGCACCGAGCGGGCGGGGGAGCCCAAACCCGCCGTGCCCGCCGCTGCGCCGGCTCCGCCACGCATCCTGTGGCATGAACCCGATCAGAACGGCCGGCAGCTGGTTGAGGTGCGCGCCCGCGACCGCACCGGTCTGCTTGCGGTGCTTACCGGGGTGTTCGAGAAGGCGGGAATCGACATCGCCTGGGCGAAGATCACCACGGTGGGCTCATCGGTGATCGACGTGTTCGCGATCACCGCCCCCGCCTCCCGCTCAGCCCGGGAGGTTCTGGAGAGTGAGCTTTATGCGGCCCTGCCCGCTCCGCCCCCGCCCAAGCCCGTCCAAGCCGCAGGCTGACCCGACGCCGGGGTTTACCCGGCTGGCGGGTCGCAGGTGGGTAGGCTGGCCGGGTGTTTGAATCCCTCTCCGACCGGCTGACAACCGCGCTTTCCGGCCTGCGCGCCAAGGGCCGGCTGACCGACGCCGATATCGATGCGACCGCCCGCGAGATCCGGGTGGCGTTGCTTGAGGCCGACGTCTCACTGCCCGTGGTGCGGGAGTTCATCGGCCGCGTCAAAGAGCGCGCCCGGGGCTCGGAGGTCTCCGGCGCCCTGAACCCCGCGCAGCAGGTCGTCAAGATCGTCAACGAGGAACTCACCGGGATCCTCGGCGGACAGACCCGCCAGCTTGTCTTCGCCAAGACTCCGCCAACGGTCATCATGCTTGCCGGCCTGCAGGGCGCCGGTAAGACCACGCTGGCCGGCAAGCTCGCCAGGTGGCTGCGCGGTCAGGGCCACACCCCGCTCCTGGTGGCCTGCGACCTGCAGCGCCCCGGCGCGGTGACCCAGCTCAAGGTCGTCGGTGAACGGGCCGGGGTCAGCGTCTTCGCCCCGCATCCGGGCACCTCGGCGGAATCGATGGAGTCCGGCGGATGGGGTGCCGGGGACCCGGTTTCGGTCGCCGCGGCCGGGCTGGCCGAGGCGAAGTCGAAGTACTTCGACGTCGTCATCATCGACACCGCGGGCCGCCTCGGCATCGACGACGTGCTCATGGCCCAGGCCGCCGCCATCCGCGATGCCGTGCAGCCGGATGAGACGCTGTTCGTGCTCGACGCGATGATCGGCCAGGACGCCGTCGCCACTGCCGACGCTTTCGGCCAGGGCGTCGGCTTCACCGGCGTGGTGCTGACCAAGCTCGATGGTGACGCCCGCGGTGGAGCAGCGCTGTCGGTGCGTGAAATCACCGGTGTGCCAATCCTTTTCGCTTCAACCGGCGAGAAGCTGGAGGACTTCGACGTCTTCCACCCCGACCGGATGGCCAGCCGCATCCTCGGCATGGGGGACGTGCTGTCCCTGATCGAGCAGGCCGAGCAGGTTTTCGACGCGCAGAAGGCCGAGGAGGCTGCGGCCAAGATCGGCTCCGGTGAACTGACGCTGGAGGACTTCCTCGAGCAGATGCTGGCGATTCGCAAGATGGGCCCGATCGGCAACCTGCTGGGCATGCTGCCCGGCGCGGCCGGCATGAAGGACGCGCTGGCCGCCGTCGACGACAGTCACCTGGACCGGGTGCAGGCCATCATCCGCGGGATGACCCCCGAGGAGCGGGTCGACCCGAAGATCATCAACGCCTCACGCCGGCTGCGCATCGCCAACGGGTCCGGGGTGACGGTCTCGGAGGTCAACCAGCTCGTCGACCGCTTCTTCGAAGCGCGAAAGATGATGTCTCAGATGGCCGGAGCGATGGGCATGCCCTTCGGCCGGCGCTCCACGAAGCGCAGTTCCAAGAACAACAAGAAGAAGGCCAAGGGCAAGGGACGGGGGCCGACTCCGGCAAGGCGAAACCCATTGATGGGCGGTCCGTTGGGCGGTCCGTTGGGCGGCGCGATGCCCGGCGGCTTCCCGGATCTGTCGCAGATGCCCGAGGGGCTCAACGAACTTCCGCCGGGCCTGGCCGACTTCGATCTGTCGAAGCTGAAGTTCCCCGGCAAGAACTAGCTGGATTCGGCGGGCAGGGGGACTATCCCTGGGTGAAACCCCAGTCCAGCAGCGCCCGGCCCTGGTCCCATAGGTCGTCTCTGCCGTACATCATGACCGCGATGAGTCGCTTTCCGTCCCGCTGAGCGATCGCGACGTAGGTTTCCTGGGCGAGGTTGGTGTACCCGGTCTTGCCGCCTATGAAGCCGGGGTAGCCGGGCAGGTTTGGATCGTGACTGGATATCCGTTTGAAACCGCCGTTGCCGTCGGGAAACGCGGCCGCGGACTGATGCAGGATCTGCGCGAACAGCGGGTAGTCCAGCGCTGCGCGATAGATCATCGCCAAGTCGTAGGGCGTGGTCACCGATTCCCAGCCCGGGCCGTCCAGGCCCGACGGGGAACCGGCCCGGGTGGCGCGCGCGCCGACCGCGACCGCCTTGGCGTTCATCTTCGCGACCGCCGTTTGCGGGCCGCCCAGCATGTCGGCGAGCATGTTCGCCGCGTCGTTGCCGGAGACGATCAGCAGTGCATCGAGCAACTGGCGTGCGGTGTAGATCTGGCCGGGCACCAGGCCCACGCAGGAGCATTCGGCATCGGCTTCGGCCGGTGTGGCGCGAGCGGTACTGTCCAGGCCCAATTGGTCGAACACCACCATCGCCAGCAGTGCCTTGATGGTGCTCGCCGGCGCGCGTGGGCCGTAGGCGTCCTGCGCACCGAGAATGCGGCCGCTGACCGTGTCGGCGACCAGCCAGGCCGGCGCCGGGCCGCCCGGGGGCGTCATCCCGGAGGCTTGAGCCGGATCAGCCGGGGCCGGATCAGCCGTGGCCACCGGGACCGAAAGGGCTGTGACCAGTGTTGCTGCGGCCGCCACGGACACCGCACGCAGCCAAGCCCGGAATACAGACATATCCGCCGAGGCTAGTCGCCCCGGGCGTCGAGCAGGTCTCGAGATGGTCGCGAACAAAGCACCAGCACTTGGCCTTGCGTCGCGGCGATATCGCAACCCCGGTAACGTCCGGTGTATAACCTGCGAAACACGCATAGTCAGGTCTACCAGCACTGCGAACTAAGGGGAATCAGTGAACGTCACGAAGTCAGCCGCGGCCGTCCTCGCGGCCGCCGTCACCTTCGGCATGGGTGCGGTCAACATCGCCCCGGCCTCGGCGGCCGACAACATCAAGATCTTCGGCGAGCAGGAGCGGCTGAACGGCCCGAACAGCCAGCCCTACATCGGATACACCGTATTCACGCTGCGCCCAAGCAATGACCCGGTGCCGCACAACGGTGACTTGTACGCGGCCAAGCTGATGATCGACGGCTTCGGCGGCAACACCGACCCGATGATCGGCCGATTCGGCGCCCGCTCGGAATCCGGGATCTTCTACCCGGCTATTTGGGGTGCGTCGAATGGCAGCAAGCTGTACTTCGACGTGGTGGGCCCGGTGCCGAACAGCGTCGTCTGGAACGACGGCGTCCGTGACATCCTCGCCTGGATCCCGGGCGACATTCCGCTGGAGCCCCAGGGCTTTGCCGACGAGCCCGCGGAACCTGCGCCCCCGGCACCTGCCCCCTACATCGTGGATATACCCCCGCCTGTCGAGTCACCCGCAGCGGACCCCTTTGCGGTTAATCCAGGCACGATGCCCACGGAGTCGAGCGGCAATCTCGGCGAGGCCACCCCGAGCGTCAAGGCGCCGGCGCCCTTCGAACTCACTGAGGCTGAGGTCGCCTCGCCGGGCTTCAACCGCTAGGCGCGACTACAGGGCCGCCACGCCTGTCGACGGGTTCTGGGCGAAGCCCCAGTCCAGGAGCATGGCGGCCTGATCCCAGTAGGTCGGGCCACCCTCGTGGACCAGGCCGTACATCATCGCGACGACCAGGCGGCGGCCGTTGCGCTCGGCAGCGCCGACGAAGGTCTTGCGGGCCGCATTGGTGTATCCGGTCTTGCCGCCGATCGCCCCGGGGTAACGCACCAGCAACTCGTCCTGATTGATGAGCGGTTTATCGCCGGTGTCGCTCGGGAACATCGCCGTCGGCTGCGCGGTGATCTGAGCGAACACCGGATTGGCCATCGCGGCCCGGAAGATGGCGGCCAGGTCGTGCGGGGTGGTCCAGCCCGGACCACCCGGCCCGTCGAGACCCGATGGGGACGTGGCGTGGGTGTAGGTGGCGCCGATGGCCGCGGCCTTGGCGTTCATCTTGTCCACCGCGATGTCGTAGCCGCCGAGCATGCCGGCCAGGGCATTGGCGGCGTCGTTGCCCGACACCAGCAGGGTGGCGTCCAGCAGTTGCCGCGCGGTGTAGGTGTGGCCGGGTTTGATACCGGCACAGTTGCATTCGACATAGATATCGGCCGGGGTCGCGACGGTCGTGGCGTCCAGACTCACCTCATCGAGGGCGGTCAGCGCCAGCAGGGTCTTGATCGTGCTGGCCGGTGGGTGGGCGGCATACATCTCGCGGCCGGCCAGGACCTGGCCGGTGTCGAGGTCGGCAACGATCCAGGACGGCGCCGGCCCTTCAGGAATGGGCATCGAGCCCGCCGGCTGAATGCTCGGGTCCGCTGAGGCGGGGACGACGGCGTCGCCGACTGCGGTAGTGGCGAACAGTGTGAGGGACGCCGCTAAAGCGGCCGCAAGCCTACCCATGGCGGATCAGCCTAACCGCTGTGCTCCGGCGTCATCTCCGGTGTTCAATGTGGTTGTGCTTCCCCTGGCGGAAATCTCTGATCGACTCGAGCTCCAGCAGCTGTTGGTGGACTACGCCACCGCAATCGACCAGCGCAGATTCGACGACCTCGACCACATCTTCACCCTGGACGCCTATATCGACTACCGGGCGATGGGCGGAATCGACGGGGCCTACCCGAAGGTCAAAGCGTGGCTGTCGGAGGTGCTGCCGAATTTCCCCGCCTACTACCACCTGGTGGGCAACTTCGACATCCGGCTGGCCGGCGACACCGCCACCGGGCGAACCATGTGCTTCAACCCGATGAAATTGGGCGGCGGGCCCAGGGGGCCGGAGCGAAGCGACTCGGGGGATCAGGGGAGCCAGATTTTGTTCTGCGCGCTGTGGTACGACGACGAGTTCGTGCGCACCCCCGAGGGCTGGCGGATGACCCGGCGGGTGGAGACCAAGTGCATGGACAAGCTGCTGTAGTCGATTAACGCCCGCTGAGCCCGATGAGCCCGATGAGGGCGATTAACGCCCGCTGAGCCCGATGAGGGCGATTAACGCCCGCTGAGCCCGATGAGGGCGATTAACGCC
>JBAXUD010000128.1:0-8147 GCA_037129875.1 Mycobacteriaceae bacterium | reverse complement strand
ACCGCACAGTGCCGACCAGTGCGGACCGCACAGTGCCGACCAGTGCGGACCGCACAGTGCCGACCAGTGCGGACCGCACGGCGGCCACCACCTAGTGTCGGTCGGTGTGAACATCACCGTTCTCGTCGGCGGAATCGGCGGTGCCCGATTCCTGCTCGGCGTGCAGCGATTCCTCGGTCTCGGCCAGTTCGCCGGCCAGTCGCTGTTCGGCGGCGACGCCGATCACCAGCTGACCGCAGTTGTCAACGTCGGTGATGACGCGTGGATGTTCGGCGTGCGCATCTGCCCCGATCTGGACACCTGCATGTACACCCTCGGCGGCGGCATCGATCCGGAGCGCGGCTGGGGCCATCGAGACGAAACCTGGCATGCCAAAGAGGAACTCGCCGCCTACGGTGTGCAGCCCGACTGGTTCGGACTCGGCGACCGGGATCTGGCCACCCACCTCGTTCGCAGCCAGATGCTGCGCGCGGGCTATCCCCTTTCCCAAGTCACCGAGGCACTGTGCCGCCGGTGGTCTCCCGGAGCCACTCTGCTGCCCGCCAGCGACGACCGGTGTGAAACCCACGTCGTGGTCACCGATCCCGATACCGGCGATTCCAAGGCCATCCACTTTCAGGAATGGTGGGTCCGGTACCGGGCCCAAATCCCGACGCACAGTTTCGCTTTCATCGGCGCGGAGGACGCCACCGCGGCGCCCGGCGTCGTCGACGCGATCACCGGTGCCGACGTCGTGATGCTGGCTCCCTCCAACCCGGTGGTCAGCATCGGCGCCACCCTGGCAGTCGGCGGCATTCGGGCCGCACTGCGATCCACTCCTGCGCCCGTCGTCGGGTACTCGCCGATCGTCAGCGGAAAGCCGTTGCGGGGCATGGCCGGCGAGTGCCTGTCAGTGATCGGGGTCCAGACCAGTTCCCAGGCGGTGGGCCGGCACTACGGCGCCCGGTCGGCCACCGGACTCCTGGACTACTGGCTGGTCCACGAGAGCGACGAAGCCGACGTGCCGGGCGTGGCGGTGGCCTCGGTGCCGCTACTGATGACCGATCCGGGAGCCACCGCCGAGATGGTCCGAGCCGGGCTCGATCTGGCCGGGTTGCGGCCGTGAGCACCGAGCACGGGACTGCCGCGGCGGTCGAGATCCTGCCCGTCACCGGGCTTGGCGAGTTCCGGCCGGGCGACGACCTCGCGGCCGCCATCTGCTCGGCGGCCCCATGGTTGCGCGACGGCGACGTCGTCGTCGTCACCAGCAAGGTGGTCTCCAAGTGCGAGGGCCGCATCGTCGCCGCGCCCGAGGACCCCGAGGAGCGCGACGCGTTGCGGCGCAGGCTCATCGACCAGGAGGCGGTGCGGGTGCTGGCCCGCAAGGACCGGACCCTGATCACCGCGAATCGCCACGGGCTGGTCCAGGCTGCTGCCGGTGTGGACGGATCCAACGTCAGCACAACCGAATTGGCGCTGCTGCCCGAGGATCCAGATGCCAGCGCCGCGCGGCTGCGCGTCGCGCTGCGCCAGCGCGCGGCAGTCGACGTGGCGGTGATCGTCACCGACACGATGGGCCGGGCGTGGCGCAATGGGCAGATCGACGCCGCGATCGGATGCGCCGGTCTGCCGGTCCTGCACAGCTATGCCGGAGCGCGAGACAGTCACGGCAACGAACTGCTTGTCACCGAGGTGGCGGTCGCCGACGAGATAGCCGCGGCGGCCGATCTGGTCAAAGGCAAGCTCACAGCGGTGCCCGTCGCGGTGGTGCGCGGCCTGGCCCTGGCCGATGACGGGTCGACCGCCGCACGGTTGCTGCGCGGCGGGGCGGACGACCTGTTCTGGCTCGGCACCGCCGAATCGATCGACCTCGGCCGCCGGCAGGCCCAACTGCTGCGCCGCTCGGTGCGCAGGTTCACCGGCCGACCCGTCGAGCCGGGCATCATCGAGGCCGCGGTGGCCGACGCGCTGACCGCGCCCGCGCCGCACCACACCCGGCCGGCCCGGTTCGTGTGGCTCGCGGACCGGGACCTCCGCACAACGTTGCTGGACCAGATGAAGCAAGCCTGGCGTGCCGATCTTCTCGCGGACGGCTTGGCTGCCGAGGCAGTCGAACGACGGATTTCCAGGGGCCAGATCCTTTATGACGCAACGGAAGTGGTGATTCCATTCGTGGTGCCCGACGGTGCGCACAGCTACCCGGATGCGGCACGCACCGCAGCTGAGCGCACGATGTTCGCGGTGGCCGTGGGCGCTGCCGTACAGGGGTTGCTCGTCGCCCTGGCCGCGCGAGGGGTCGGCAGCTGCTGGATCGGTTCGACGATCTTCGCCCCCGAGGTGGTGCGCACGGTTCTCGATGTGCCGCCGGACTGGGAACCATTGGGCGCGGTGGCGATTGGATATGCCGAGGAACCGCCGCAACCGAGGCAGCCGGCCGAGGCCGGCGATCTGCTGGTCCGGCGATGACCACCCCACCCATTGCCGACCCGGTGCGGGAATCGGCGATCGCGCTGCTGGGCGATTGGCGGGCGCCGGACGCCGATCAGGACTCGCTGCGCCACGGGGTCCTGGCATTCCTGCACGCGCGTCCCGACAGCTGTCGGAGAGCCTGCGCCGCAGGGCATGTCACCGCCTCGGCGCTGGTCGTGGACGACACCGGGGCGCAGGTTCTGCTGACCCTGCATCCCCGCTTCGGTCGCTGGCTTCAGCTCGGCGGGCATTGCGAGGACATCGATGCCGGCATCCGGGCCGCCGCACTACGGGAAGCTACCGAGGAATCCGGCATCGAGGGCCTGCAGATCGAGCCGGAACTGGCCGCGATCCATGTGCACCCGGTGACCTGCTCGCTGGGTGTCCCGACCCGCCATCTGGACCTGCAGTTCATCGTCCGGGCTCCGGCACAGGCCCAACCGGTGCTCAGCGACGAATCGCTGGACCTGCGCTGGTGGCCGATCGACGCATTGCCGCCGGACGCCGACGCCGGTCTGACCCGACTGGTTGCCGTCGCGAAACGTCAGATGTCACTCGAGTAGCGGATGCCGCAGTCGGGGATGGGCACCCCCGGCCACACCCGGGCGCCGCGTAGCAACTCACACCTGGCGCCGATATCGGCCCCGTCGCCGATCACGGCGTCGCGGATGAGTGCGCGCGGCCCAATCCGGGCACCGAAACCGATGATCGATCGCTCGACCACCGCGCCGGGCTCGATCCGGGCGCCGTCGAAGACCACCGCGCCGTCCAGACGCACCCCGGCGCCGATCTCCGCGCCGCGACCGACCACCGTCCCGCCGTACACCCACGCACCGGGAGCCACCGAGGCACCGTCGTGCACCAGACTCTCCCCGCGCTGGCCGGCCAGCGCGGGCGAGGGGGCGATGCCCCGCACCAGGTCGGCGGAGCCGCGGACGAAGTCCTCCGGGGTGCCCATGTCACGCCAGTAACTGGTGTCGACGAAGCCGCACACCCTGTGGCCGTCGCTCAGCAACCCCGGGAACACCTCGCGCTCCACCGACACCTCCCGGCCCTGCGGGATGAGGTCGATGATGCTGCGCTTGAAGATGTAGGTGCCGGCGTTGATCTGATCGGTGGGCGGATCGTCGGTTTTTTCCAGGAACGCCAACACATTTCCATCGCCATCGGTGGGCACCGAGCCGAAGGGCCGCGGATCGCTGACCCGAACCAGGTGCAGGGTGACGTCTGCGTCCCGTTCCTGGTGACTGGCCAGCATCGCACCCAGGTCGGCGCCGGACAGCACATCGCCGTTCACCACCATCACGGTGTCGTTGCGCAACTTGCTGGCAACGTTGGCGATGCCGCCTCCGGTCCCCATCGGGGTCTCCTCGATGACGTAGTCGATCTGCAGTCCCAGTTTCGATCCGTCGCCGAACTCCTGCTCGAAGGTCTCCGCCTTGTACGAGGTACCCAGCACGACGTGCTCGATACCCGCGGCCGCGATCCGCGACAGCAGGTGCGTCAGGAACGGCACGCCTGCGGTGGGCAGCATCGGCTTGGGAGCCGACAGGGTCAGCGGCCGAAGCCGGGTGCCCTTGCCGCCGACAAGGACCACGGCGTCGACCCGGCGGGGGTCCACCGGCGCCCTGTGCTCCTCGATCGCTTTATTCATCGCGTCCCTCCCGTTAGTTCCCGGCGGGATTTCCGCACGGCCGCGCGCGCCCGCACGCGCAGGGCGCCCTTCATCGTCCACCTCAGCGGCGCCTGCCACCACCCGGCGTGACGATCCGACAGGTAGATGTAGCTGCTGTCGTGATGCGCCCGCAAATTACGGGCCGGGTCACGGCCGGTCGAATGCCCTTTGTCGTGCAGGATCTCCGCGGCCGGCACATAGACGTTGAGCCAACCCGCGCGGCCGAGACGGTCGCCGAGATCGACGTCTTCCATGTACATGAAGTAGCGCTCGTCGAAGCCACCGATAGCATCAAATGCTTTGCGGCGCAACAGAAGACACGAACCGGACAGCCAGCCGACCGGGCGTTCGCTGGGCTCGGCGCTTTCCTGGCGGTAGGACTTGGTCCACGGGTTGGACTTCCAGGCGAACCCCACCACCGCATGCATGCCGCCGCGGACCAGGCTGGGCAGGTGCCGCGCCGAGGGGTACACCCCGCCGTCGGGGTCGCGGATCAACGGACCCAGGGTTCCGGCCTGCGGCCAACGGCGGGCGGCGTCCAACAGTGCGTCGATGCTGCCCGGGCCCCACACAACATCGGGGTTGGCCACCAGGACGAACTCCGCGTCGGCCGGCACGGTCGCCACCCCGCGGTTGACGGCGGTGCCGTAGCCCAGATTGCCGCCGGTGCGCAGCAGTCGGGTTCCGGGATAGCGCTCGAGCGCTTCTTCCGGGGCGCCGTCGGTGGATCCGTTGTCGGCGATGATCACGTTCAGCGGGCGGTCGGTGGCCACTGTCAGCGACGAGAGGAACCGATCGAGGTGCGAACCCGACGAATAAGCCACGGTGACCACCGTGAGGGCCTGTTCGTCGTTCACGGCGTTGAGGTTATCGGTCCGTCGTCGACGGGCGCGGCAAGAGCGGCGTTCAGCGCCTCGCGCCAGCCCTGCAGTGCGGTCAGGCCGGCCTGGACGGATCCCGCCATCGACAGCGCCGAGAACACCGGGCGGCGGGCAGGGCGCGGAAACGCGGCGGTGTCCACCGGACGGACCCGGTTCGGGTCGGCGCCCAGTGCGCCGAACACCGCCCGGGCCTGGTCGAAGCGACTGGCGGCACCGGCATTGGCGACATGCAGAATGGGCGACCGCACTCCGCCGGCAGCGACTTCGAGCAGGGCTGCGACCAGGTCTTTGACGTAGGTCGGCGAGCCGGTCTGGTCGGCGACCACGTCGATGGTGCGGTCCTCGGCGGCCAGTCTGCGCATTACTGCGACGAAGTCCGTCCCTGAACCGCCGGTGTAGACCCACGACGTGCGCACGACGTGGGCCTCGGGGAGTTCGGCATGCACAGCCAGCTCGCCGTCGAGCTTGCTGCGCCCGTAGACGCCCAGCGGACCCACGGCGTCGGAGATGTCGTACGGCCGATTCAGGTTCCCCCCGAAATCGCCACTGAACACGTAGTCGGTGGAGATGTGGACCAGCCGCACGCCCGCCCGGGCGCAGGCGCGGGCAAGGTTGCCCGGCCCGGCGGCGTTGATCGCATAGGCGGCGTCCGGGTCGGCCTCGGCGGCGTCGACGTTGGTGAAGGCCGCGCAGTTGACCACCACGTCGGAGCCGTCGACACAGCGCTCGACGGCCGCCGGGTCGGTGATGTCGAGGTCTGCGCGGGCCAGGGCGAGCACGTCGTATCCCTGCCGGGCGGCTTCGACGGCCAGAAATCCGCCGACCTGGCCGGCCGCGCCGGTGACGACCATCCTTTGCGACACGCAAACGAGTCTGGCACGCCGGTTTCGGCTACCGGGGAAGCGGCCGGGTCACCAGTAGCCTGGGCTGGTGTCAGATGAGACGGAAGTGACGGCAGTGACGCACCGCCGACCGGTCGTGCGCACCGTGCTGGCACTGCTCGCGGTGACCATCCTGCTCGGAACCGGGGTGGCGTGGGGGTCGGTCCGCAACTTCGAGAGCGGCATCTTCCACTTCACCACCGCGATGCTCGGCGGCAACGGCGGTGCCGACGACGGCGCCACCGACATCCTGCTGGTCGGCATGGACAGCCGCACCGACGCCCACGGCAATCCGCTGTCGGCCGATGAGCTGGCCGAACTGCATGCCGGCGACGAGACCGCCACCAACACCGACACCATCATCCTGGTCCGGATTCCGAACAACGGCCGTTCGGCCACCGCCATCTCGATCCCGCGCGACTCCTATGTGGAAGCGCCAGGCCTGGACAAGACCAAGATCAACGGCGTTTACGGCCAGGTCAAGCTGGACACGATGAAGAACCTGGTCGAAGTGCAGGGTGTGGACCCCGCGCAGGCCGAACCGCAGGCCGTCGAAGCCGGTCGCAATGCGCTGATCAAGACCGTCGCCGATCTCACCGGGGTGACTGTGGACCACTACGCCGAAATCGGTCTGCTCGGCTTCTCGCTCATCACCGACGCTCTCGGCGGTGTCGAGGTGTGCCTGAAAGACCCTGTGAACGAACCACTTTCGGGTGCGGACTTGCCAGCGGGCTGGCAGCGACTGGACGGTCCGCAGGCGCTGAGCTTCGTGCGCCAGCGCCACGACCTGCCGCGGGGCGATCTCGATCGGGTGGTCCGCCAGCAGGTTGTGATGGCTTCCCTTGCCCACCAAGTGATTTCAGGAAAAACGTTGCGCAGCCGGGGAACCATTAACCGCCTTGAGGACGCCATCCAGCGCTCGGTGGTGATCTCCTCGGGCTGGGATGTGATGGATTTCCTCAACCAGTTGCAGAAGCTGGCGGCCGGCAACGTCGCCTTCGCCACCATCCCGGTGCTGGCCGAGGACGGCTGGAGCGACGACGGCGTCCAGTCAGTCGTCCGGGTGGAGCCCACCCAGGTGCGCGAGTGGGTCGCCGGACTGCTGCACGATCAGGACGAGGGCAAGACCGCCGAAATCACCTACTCCCGCGAGCAGACCACCGTCGACGTGCTCAACGACAGCGACGTCAACGGTCTGGCCGGTGCGGTCTTGGATCGACTGACCGCGGCGGGCTTCACCGGCGGATCCGTCGGCAACAACGACACGACGAAGGTCACCGAGAGCCAGGTGCTGGCCGCCAAGGACGACGACCTCGGCGCTCAGGCGGTGGCCAAAGAACTGGGTGGACTGCCGGTCAAGGCCGACGCGTCGATATCGCCCGGCACCGTGCGGGTGGTGCTCGCCGACGGCTACGACGGCCCGGGTTCCGGACAGGACGGCACCCTGCCGAGCAGCGCGGAAGTCGACAAGGCAGCCAAGGACACGTCGGCGGACAACGCCGGGCAGGCGCCGCCGCCGTCGCCGGTGTTCACCGCGGGGTCCAACGACCCCAAATGCGTCAACTGATGCCCACCCTCACCGACGCGCTGCTGAACCCACTGCTCGGCGGCGACCCGATGGGGCCGCGGATCACCTTCTACGACGACGCGGGAGGTGAGCGGATAGAACTGTCCACCGTCACGCTGGCCAACTGGGTGGCCAAGACCGCGAATCTGTTGCGCGACGAACTCGGCGCCGGACCGGGGAGCCGCGTCGCGGTTCTGCTGCCGGCGCACTGGCAGACTCTGGCGGTTCTACTGGGCGTGTGGTGGATCGGTGCCGAAGTGGTCTTGACGGGCCAAGGGGTATCGGCGAGCCAAGCCGACATCGCCCTGTGCACCGCCGACCGCCTGGCCGAGGCTGACGAGGCGGTGGCCGGCGGTGAGGTCGCGGTGCTGTCGCTGGACCCGTTCGGCAAGCCCGTCGACGGCCTGCCGATCGGGGTCACCGACTACGCGACGGCCGTGCGGGTTCACGGCGACAGCGCGCTAGCGGAACGCGCCCCCGGTCCGGCGCTGGACGGCCGCTCGGTCGACGAGGTCCTCGCCGCCGCCCGTCGCAGCGCAGCCGATCAGGGTCTGACGGCCACCGACCGGGTGATGTCGGACAGAGCGTGGTCGACGCCCACAGAACTCGTCGACCACCTCATCGCGGTGCTCGCGGCGGGCGCGTCGCTGGTGCAACTGGCCAACCCCGACCCGGCAGCGCTGGAC
Source organism: Mycobacteriaceae bacterium (assembly GCA_037129875.1). Taxonomy (GTDB): domain Bacteria; phylum Actinomycetota; class Actinomycetes; order Mycobacteriales; family Mycobacteriaceae; genus Mycobacterium. The sequence goes on along the minus strand of JBAXUD010000128.1, from coordinate 9 downwards.
CGGCGCCGG
>JBAXUD010000127.1:0-8160 GCA_037129875.1 Mycobacteriaceae bacterium | reverse complement strand
TGCCGTCCGACGACGATGCGGAGCGCAGCGACGAGGAGGAGTCGGACAATCCGATATCGAGGTTGCCGACCTGCACCGTGTGCCCGTCGACCAATGCGGACACCCCGGTGCCGGCTTCCTCTTCGGTCTGCGTCGGCATGGTCAGCGACAGCCCGCGCCGCCCGGCTTCCTCAACGATCGCAGCGGCCAGCACATGCGGTGAGAGTTGGTCGGCTGAGGCGGCCAGACCGAGAACGTCATCAACCGTCCAGCCCGGCGCGGTCACCACATCGGATCCGCGGGGGCGCCCGGAGGTCAACGTTCCGGTCTTATCAAGTACCAAAGTCGTTGCCCGGCCGAGTGTTTCGAGCGCACCGCCGCCGCGGACCAGCACACCGATCCGGGAGGCCCGGGACAGCCCGGACACGATCGCGACGGGTGCGGCCAGCAGCAGCGGGCATGGGGTGGCCACCACCAGGACGGCGACGGCTCGGATGGCCGACCCACTGAGCAGCCACGCCAGTCCGGACACCGCCAGCGCCACCGGCACGAACCAGGCCGCCGCCTTGTCGGCGAGGCGTATCACCGGCGCCGACTCGGCCGCGGCCTCTTTCGCCAACCGCACGATCCCGGCATAGGTGGAGTCGGCGGCGGTGGCGCTGGCCCGCATCTCCAGTCCACCACCGGCGTTGACGCTACCGCTGCGCACCGGCTCGCCCTGCTCGCGGCGAACGTGCACCGATTCACCGGTGAGCGCGGAGTCGTCGATGATCGCGTACTCCGAGACCACCAGACCGTCGACCGCCAGCACCTCACCGGACCCGACGACAACCACGTCGTCGACCACGATCGCGTCCAGGGCGACGACCTCGAAGTCGTCGCCCTTGCGCCGTCGGGCGGTGCGCGGCACCCGATCCAGCAGGGCGCGCAGATCCTTGGTGGCACGCTGTTCGGCGGCCGCCTCGAGAGCCTGTCCGGTTGCCAGCATCACCCCGATCAGCGCACCCGCCAAGTACTCGCGGACCGCGAGCGCACCGGCCAGTGAGATCACCGCGAGGACGTCGACACCGAACCGGCCCTTACGGAGCCCTGCGATCACCCACCAGGTCGCCGGAACCATCGCGGCCACGGTGCCCGCCGCCCAGCAGGCGTCGGCGACGTTCGGCGCGCCGGCCAGCCACGCCACACCGCCGGCGATCAACGCGATCACCGTTGCCGCGAGCAGACCCCAGCGCAGATGATTCATTTATCCCCCATTATCAATCCCCCAGTCTGGCAGCACGACCCGAACTGCGCCTATCGGTGCAGGCTTGTAGCATCACGGAGCCGAACCATCCCCCACCCTCGCCGCAGGAGTTCCGCTGTGTCCACGTTCAACGGTCTTCCCTTCCACGCGCTGCTGGTCCACTTCATCGTGGCGCTGGCACCGCTGACCGGACTTCTCGCGATCCTGTGCGCGGTCTGGCCGGCCGCGCGCCAGCGGCTGGTGTGGCCGGTACTGGTACTGGCCGTGGCAACCGCCGGGATGACCCCGTTGGTCACCGACTCGGGCGAATGGCTGCGGGACCACATCGAAACGTCTGAGTTGGTCCAAAGGCATGCCGAGATCGGCGACACGATGATCTACTTCGCGCTGGCCCTGCTGGTCGCCGCGATCCTGCTGGTGATCATGCACATCCGTGCCAGCCGCGGGAGGGCGTTGTCGACTGCGCTGACCGCGGTGATCGCCGGGTTCGTGGTGCTGGCCGCAGCCGCGACGACGGTGCAGGTGGTCCGGATCGGCCATTCCGGCGCGGAGTCTGTGTGGACGGGCAAGGTCACCGGAGCCACCGGAGCGGACAAAGAAGCCGGCGAGTCCTGAGTCAGACCCCGGCTACGGCTGCAACGGCTAGGGCCAGCCAGGCCAGCACGACGACCAGCCAGACGGCGATGCCGAGTTTCAGTCCCGGCCTCAGTGCGCCGACCCAGTTGCCCGAACCGTCGACGACGAGGTCATAGGGAAACGCCGTCACGCAGAGCGCACGGGACGGATTGCGCTGATCGGCCAACACGACACCGTCGACGTACTCGCGTTCGGTCAGTATCAATTCACCCTGATAGTCGCCGAGGGAGTAGCGGACCCGCGTTCTGACGTTGGGTCTGCTCGCGCGGTCGCGGGTGACGGTCCACCCGCGCGCCACCGGCGCGTACCCGTTGAACCACGTCCTGCCGCTGTACGAGGGAATCTCCGCGATGAACTCGGACTCGATGACCGTCGCCACCGATCCCCACTTCAGCAGCGCGAGTCGCGTCCTCGCCGCACGCTGCCGGGACGCGTAGATCGCCACCACAGTGGCAAGCGCGACGACGCCGAACAACACCGGACGGGCAATCCACAGCGCTATCGGCGCCAGCCCGACCACGAACAGGATCCACAGATAGATCGGCCGGAACGGAAGCGCCTCGGCGACAAGGAAGCTCCCCGGGACGCCCCGCGGTGCGGCAGCGAGGGTTGAAGGGAGTGCCACCGCCCGATGCTCTCACGCTCCTGGCCGGCCACCGGACGGCACACGAGTTGCCGGCCACATAGAGCCGCAACTAGAACAGGTTCTACTATCGGCTGGTGCGATTCACATACGCCGAGGCGATGACCGACCCGAGCTACTACGTCCCGCTGGCCAAAGCCGCCGAGGCGGCCGGCTACCACGCGATGACGATCCCGGACAGCATCGCCTACCCGTTCGAGTCCGATGCGAAATACCCCTACACGCCAGATGGCAACCGTGAGTTCCTCGACGGCAAGGCCTTCATCGAGACCTTCATCATCACGGCGGCCCTCGGCGCGGTGACCACCACACTGCACTTCAACTTCTTCGTGCTCAAACTGCCGATCCGCCCGCCCGCCCTGGTGGCCAAGCAGGCCGGCTCGCTGGCAGCCCTGATCGGAAACCGGGTCGGCCTCGGCGTGGGCACCAGCCCGTGGCCCGAGGACTACGAAATCATGGGCGTGCCCTTCGCCAAGCGCGGCAAGCGCATGGACGAGTGCATCGACATCATCCGCGGCCTGACCTCCGGGGACTACTTCGAATACCACGGTGAGTTCTACGACATTCCCAAGATCAAGATGACGCCCGCCCCCACCGAACCGATCCCGATTCTCATCGGAGGGCACGCCGACGCCGCGCTGCGCCGCGCGGCCCGCAACGACGGGTGGATGCACGGCGGCGGCAATGAAGACCTCGACGAGTTGCTGGCCAAGCTCGCTCGTTACCGCGACGAGGAAGGCAGCGCCGACAAGGACTTCCAGATCCACGTCATCTCGATCGACGGCTTCACCGTCGACGGGGTCAAGCGGCTGGAGGACAAGGGCATCACCGACGTCATCGTCGGCTTCCGCATTCCCTACATCAACGGCCCGGACACCGAACCGCTGGACGCCAAGATCCGCAACCTGGAGTGGTTCGCCGAGAACGTCATCGCCAAGGTCTAGTCCATGCCCCCATGTGCCGGACTACGGTGCTAGCCGTGGGCGCATATCGGGAAATCTTTCAGGCCAGCCTTGACGATCCCGCCGCATTCTGGGCGCAGGCGGCAGAGGCCGTGTCGTGGACCAGGAAGCCAAAACGCATCCTCGATGATGACAACCCGCCGTTCTACCGCTGGTTTCCCGACGCCGAACTGAACACCTGCGCCAACGCACTGGACCGCCATATCGCCGAGCGTGGCGACCAGACGGCCCTAATCTACGACTCCCCGGTAACCGGCACCAAGCGCACCTACACCTATCGCGAATTGCTCGATCAGACAGCGCATTTCGCCGGTGCGCTGCGCGGACTGGGAGTCGGCAAGGGCGACCGGGTGGTTCTGTACATGCCGATGATCCCCGAAGCGGTGGTGGCCATGCTGGCCTGCGCGCGCCTGGGCGCGGTGCACTCGGTGGTATTCGGCGGGTTCGCCAGCCACGAACTGGCCGCCCGCATCGACGACGCTGCGCCGACGGTGATCGTCTCGGCGTCCTGCGGAATCGAACCGACCCGGCTGATCGAGTACAAGCCCATGCTGGACCACGCCCTGACCCGCGCCGGCCATCAGCCCCGAGCCTGCGTGATCGTCCAACGAGACCAGCACCGCTGCGACCTCATCGAGGGCCGCGACCACGACTGGGCGGAGTTGATGTCTGCCGCCGAACCCGTCGACCCGGTGCCGGTGGCCGCCACCGATCCGCTGTACGTGCTCTACACCTCCGGCACCACCGGTAAGCCCAAGGGCATCGTCCGCGACAACGGCGGGCACGCCGTTGCGCTGATGTGGAGCATGCGCAACATCTACGGCGTGGGACCTGGGGACGTGTACTGGGCGGCCTCCGACGTCGGATGGGTGGTGGGCCACTCCTACATCGTGTACGCGCCACTGCTGGCCGGCGCGACGACCGTGCTCTATGAGGGCAAGCCGATAGGCACACCCGATCCGGGGGCGTTCTGGCGGGTGGTCTCCGAATACGGCGTCGCCGTGCTCTTCTCCGCTCCAACGGCCCTGCGCGCCATCCGCAAAGAAGACCCGGACGCCTCCCACCTGCGCCGTTACGAACTGTCGTCGCTGCGGTATCTGTTCCAGGCCGGTGAACGCCTGGACCCCGACACCTACGAGTGGGCGTCGCAAGTGCTGGGCATCCCGGTGATTGACCACTGGTGGCAGACCGAGACCGGCTGGGCGATCGCCGCCAATCCCGTTGGTGTGCAACAGCTTCCCCTCAAGGCAGGATCGCCGACGGTGCCGATGCCGGGCTACGACGTGCAGATCCTGCACGGCGACGGCTCCGGTTGCGAGCCCGGCGAGGAGGGTGCCATCTGCATACGCCTGCCGTTGCCGCCCGGCGCGCTGCCCACCCTGTGGGGCGACGACGCCCGATTCGAGGCCTCCTATCTGTGCGAGCATCCGGGCTACTACCTGACCGGCGACGGCGGCTATCTGGACGACGACGGCTACCTGTTCGTCATGGGCCGCATCGACGATGTCATCAACGTGGCCGGGCATCGGCTCTCGACAGGCCAGATCGAGGCCGTGCTCGCCGCGCATCCGGCGGTGGCCGAGTGCGCGGTCGTCGGGGTGGCCGACGAGATCAAGGGGCAGGTGCCGCGCGGCTTTGTGGTCCTCAAGTCGGGAGCCACTGCTGACGGTCTGGCCGCCGAATTGGTTGCGGCAGTGCGTCATTCCATCGGCGCGGTCGCCTGCTTCACAGGCGTCGACGTAGTACCCGCCCTGCCGAAGACCCGGTCGGGCAAGATCCTGCGCAAGACGATGCGGGGCATCGCCGACGGACATGACGAACCGGTCCCCTCGACCATCGAGGACCCCGGTGTCCTCGATACCTTGCGTCCCATCCTGCGCGGGGCGAACTGACCCCCGCGCAGGGTTTGCGCGGATAGGCTCCGCCAATGGAGGACGTGAGCCGGCCGTTGCGTGAGCGTGTGGTGGCCTTCGAGAATGTCGATGACGACGTTGCTCGTGGGCGCGCCCTTCGGAAGGTCGTGCCACGCCGCACCCTCGCCCAGTTGGTGCCGTCCTCCCGCGATCCGGTGGAGATCATGGTCGAGCAGAACCGCAAGCGGGCGCCCGATCTGGTGCCATTGCGGTTCGCACGGATGCTCGTCGATCCGTTCTCGTTCTACCGGGGATCGGCGGCACTGATGGCTGCCGATCTGGCGGCCGGTCCCTCGAGTGGCATCGAGGTGATGTGCGGCGGCGACGCGCATCTGTCCAATTTCGGCCTGTTCGCCTCGCCGCAACGAACGCTCATCTTCGACCTCAACGACTTCGACGAAGCTTCGGTGGCCCCCGCGGAGTGGGACGTCAAGCGGCTCACCACCAGTGCGATCGTGGGCGGTCGGCAGGCGGGCTATCCGGAGAAGACGGTTCGCAAGATCGCCGCCGAGGTGGTGGACTCCTACCGGGACGGCCTGCGAACCATGCTCGACATGAACGTCCTCGACCGCTTCTACCTTCGGCTGGAACCGCAGCGCTACGTGAACAAGGCTCGGGGAGGCCTTGGCAGAGTCATCGCCGACGCCGCACGCAAGGCCCAAACCCGCACGTCGACAAGGGTCTTCGAACAGATCATGGTGGTAGGGCCGGACGGCCACTTCCGGCTTCGCGATGCTCCCCCGGTTCTCCAACATATCGAGGTGAAAGATGAAGCGAGACTGACTGAATCGTTCCGAGAATATTTCACCAGCGTTCCGTCCGACATATCGGTGGTGCTCTCCCATTTCCAGCTGACCGACATCGCTCGGCGCGTGGTCGGAGTCGGCAGCGTCGGCACCCGCAGCTATCTGCTCATTCTGACCGGACCGGACGGGACACCGCTCATCCTCCAGGTCAAGGAAGCCAACCGTTCAGTACTCGAGGAGTACGGCGGGCGGCAGCAGCCTGAGACACTGTCTGCCGCGATCACCGCCCTGGGACAGGGAATCCGCGTGGTGGGTGGGCAGCGGATCCTGCAGGCGATGTCCGACGTCTTCCTCGGCACGCTGCGGATCGGCGGTCGTGACTACTACGTCCGCCAGTTCCAGGACATGAAAGGATCGGTGGAAACCACCGGACTGGACCCGGATTCGTTCGGCGCGTATTCCGGAGCGTGCGCGTACGCACTGGCGCGCGGACACGCCCAAAGCGCGAATGCATCCCTGTTGCGCGGTTATGTCGGCGGTGGCGACGCAGTGGGCGAGGCGGTTGTGGAGTGGTCCTACGCCTACGCGGACAAGACACTGGCCGACTTCGAAAAGCTCAAGGCTGCAGCCAAAGCCGGCGATATCGAGGTCGCGCCGGATCCGTTGCGGTGATGAATGGACCGACGCGCGGCCACACCGAGATCCCCCAGCCCACGGTGCTCGCCTAGCGGGTGGTCGCGTTCAGTGCCGATCTTCCTGCGCATGCCGGCGCTCCTGGGTAATGAGCTCCGTCGCATGGCGGCGATCCAAGCCGGCACGCTCGCCGGCATGCCGCACGTTTAGCCAGGCGAGCTGGACGGCGTGGCTGACGGCCACCCCCAGGTGTTGCCCGGCGTGCCGCACTGACACGACCGCACGCCTCGCTGCCATAGCGTGGGTTGCCCGTTCATGATCGGCGACATGCCTCTCCGCAAGGCGCGCACGCTGTTCGCCGTGCCGCGCGTAGACACTCTCGTGCGCGGCCAAATGTCTGCTGTACAGCGCCGTATGTTCTTCGACATGGCGGTGTTCGGCAGCCGCGTGCTCCGAGACGTGCCCCGACCCGGATTCCGGTCTCGCCATTCCTTCGTTCGCCATAATGGTCATCCCGCTTCAAAAGTTTCTCGACCTACCAACAGCCCTGACGTTACGCCGCACACACGGGCATCAGTCGGTGATCACAGCAGATCGTTATCGTGATGACCGCTGGTGGTCCGCGGATCCCTGACGCTATCTTCGCCGGGTTGGATGGGCGGCTGGACAACCCTCAAACGCAGGGACGGCAGCACCGAATGGCGACCGCCACCCCAGCTCCCACTCACCGGCGGCACCAACACTTTTCACCACCCGGAGAGACTGCTCGGTCCCGGGGACGGCGACGCGCCGTGACACGTCAGCAATATGTCATGCCGAACTGATGAATGCTGTGCGAACATCGATGGAATGAGCAGGGCGTCACGCCTGCACCCGTCAAGGAGCCGCCGATGCTCTGGTATGGCATCTATTTGATTGTCGCCGCTTTCGTGGCCATGGCGACCTTCGTCGCGGCAGGCTGGTTTCGCGAAGAACGCGCTGGCGCGCCGGAGTTTCCGGGTGTGATGTCGGCCCTCGCCGGAGTGCTCTGGCCGGTTCTGTTCGTCGGAGTTTCGGAGATGGTGCTGGTGTGGTGTGCGTTCCGAGCAGCGCGCTACGCCCCGTTGGAACTACTACCCCTCACCTGACCGCCGCTATACCGGCGCCTCCATGACGACATCACCCGGCACCTTGTCCGGACGCAACCCGCGCCAACTCGGATGGCGCAGCCGGCCCTCCGATGTCATCTCCCCGTAGCGAACCTCGCCGACGAGTTCGGGCGCCACGTAGGTGACGTCCTTGGTCTCCTGGCGCGGCAGCGCCGGCTGGAACGGCGACTGATCTGTGTGCAATGGCGCCAGAATCGCTTTCAGCGACGCAAGGTCCTTGTCGGTGAAACCGGTTCCGACCCGGCCGATGAAAC
>JBAXUD010000126.1:0-8174 GCA_037129875.1 Mycobacteriaceae bacterium | reverse complement strand
CGCTGATCTTGCGGGCGGTGGCGATGTCGCCGGAGTTGAAGGCGGTCACCATGTCTCGCAGTTGGCCTGCCGCCAGGTGACCCCAGACGCTGACGATCCCCACCGCACCCATCGCCAGCCAGGGCAGGTTCAGGGCGTCGTCGCCGGAGTAGTAGGCCAGCCCGGTCTCGGCCATGATCTGCGCGGCGCCCGCCAGGTCGGCCTTGGCGTCCTTGACGGCGACGATGTTGGGGTGTTGGGCCACCTCGCGCATGGTGTCCCATTCGATCGGCACCATTGAACGCGGCGGGATGTCGTAGAGCATCACGGGCAGGTCGGTGGCGTCGGCCACGGTGGTGAAGTGTGCGACCAGGCCCGATTGCGGCGGCCGCGAGTAGTAGGGGGTGACGACCAGCAGGCCGTGCGCTCCCTCGGCGGCGGCCGCCTTGGCCGCGTGCACGCTGTGCGCGGTGTCGTAGGTGCCGACGCCGGCGACGATGCGGGCACGGTCGCCGACCGCATCGAGCACGGCGCGCAGCAAGACCACCTTTTCGGCATCAGTTGTGGTGGGTGACTCGCCGGTGGTGCCGGAGACCACCAGTCCGTCGCAGCCGGAGTCCACCAGGCGGGTGGCCAACCGGGCGGCGGTGGCGGTGTCCAGGGTGCCGTCGGTCGTGAACGGCGTCACCATCGCGGTCAGAACCGTTCCCAGCCGGGTGCTGGCGTCGAATCCGGTGGTGCTCACGGGCATCCAGGTTACCCGGTCGGCCACCGGCCTCCGTGGTTACCCGCGGGCGTTCAGACGTCCGTGGCGAGCGGGCTGGTGGCGACCTCGGTGCCGTCGGCCAGCAAGGTGATGTCGAAGTCGGCGAATACCGCCGGGGCGACGTCGGCGAGCTCGCGCAGGCAGGCGATCGCCAGCCGACGGATCTCGACGTCGGCGTGCTCACTGGCACGCATCGCGATGAAGTGCCGCCAGGCCCGGTAATTGCCGGTCACGACGATGCGGGTCTCGGTGTCATTGGGCAGTACCGCCCGGGCTGCCTGGCGGGCCTGCTTGCGGCGAAGCACGGCGTTGGGCTGGTCTTCCAGCTTGGCTTCCAGCTTGGCCAGTAGGTCCAGATAGGCGGCCCGGCTGGCGTCGGCGGCGGCCAGCACGATCTGCTGCAGTTCGGGTTCATCCTCCAGCCCGGGCGGAATGACGACGTGTGCGTCGTCCTCGGGGACGTAGCGCTGGGAAAGCTGCGAATAGGAGAAGTGCCGGTGCCGGATGAGTTCGTTGGTGCAGGAGCGGGAGATGCCGGTGATGTAGAAGCTCACCGAGGCGTGTTCGAGCACCGCGAAATGGCCGACGTCGATGACATGCTTGAGGTAGGTGGCGTTGGTGGCGGTGCGCGGATTGGGTTTGGACCAGCTCTGATAGCAGGCCCGGCCGGCGAACTCGACCAGCGCCTGGCCGGCGTCGGCGTCGGTGTCCCATGGCACGTCGGGGGGCGCCAGGAACTCGGTCCGGGCGATCAATTGGACGCGCAACGGCGCGGTCTCGGCCACGGATTCACAGTAATCGGCAGTGACCTGACAGCGGCGACGCCACGAACATAGACTTCCCCGCCACCCGCGCTGGCTCCCCCGGTGTGACCCCGGGCGTCCGCTCGGCCTTGAGGTCCGCCCGCGCAGTGGACGCCTGCAAATCGCGTGAGATCGATTGCTTTATCGGCCTGCGCGCCGATTGGTCGCGGTGTTAGCGTCGCGTCGAGGTGTGCGCGCATTCGCTCTCGACAACTGGTTCGGGCTGGGTGAACAATGGCGTTCGTAGAGGGTGTCGGCGGTGGTTTTCGGCCGCGCAGCGTGAGCCCGGGTCTCTACCCACATGATCGCTGTGAAGCAGCCCGGCTGCGTAATAGAAGTCACCGGTGGCTAGCCGTCGGGGCGTGGATGGTGGCCCTGGGTCTCGGGGTGGTGCCGGGTGCCGGAATGGCCGGCGCCGACACGGGCGGAACAGGGGCGGCCTCAGCGGACTCCGATACCATTTCGAGGCAGCGCGAGCCGCGCTCGCGCCCGGCCGGGGGGCGGTCTTCGCACGCAGCGCGCCCAGCCCCGGCGGCCGCGGGTGAACCGGGCACGCCGCCGGGACACCGCAATGGGGGGTCGGGGGCGGCGGATGCCGCCTCCCGGCGGAATTCCTTATCGCCCACTCCAATCCGCTCAGCATCCGGCAATGCGCCCAGAGTTTCGGCCTCGTTGCCCACTGACCCGGCGCCGGCGGCGACTACGGACGTCCCGGGCACGTCGTTGTCGCCAAGACTGACCACCGCTACGCCGGCGGCGGCGTCCCCGGTGGCCGCGACCGCTGCTCCAGTGACGCAGATTGCGGCGGGTGCACCCCGGACGGTTGCCGACGCCGCGGCTGTTGGGAATCCCCCGGCAGTGCGTGCCGCGAGCGCGACCATGGCGCGCGGGTGGAACGCCAGCGGAGACGGACCGTCGTCGTTGTGGGGCGGCGCCGGAGATGATCGGCCGGCCGCGGCTGCCCCTCTGATGTGGGCGGCGTTGGCCTTCATCCGACGGCATTCCGCCGGAACTTCCGAACTGCCGAAGGAGTCAGCGGCGAGTAGCGGAGAGCCCGCTGATCCGGTGGGCGAAGCATTTCCCATCAACGACCTGGGTGGCGGCTTCTATGAGATCTCCGATCCAACGGCGTTGTCTCAGGTTTTCGGGCGATCGGGGATACTCGGACATGTTTCGCTGACTGCTGACGGTGATCCATCGCCATCCACCGGCACAGTCGCCTTCGACTTCACTGGTTCGGAGCTGGGCATCCGAGTAGCGGGAACCGACTACACGATTCTCGATCCCACTAAGGCATATCCGCTCGACACGCTGCAGGATGCCGAGAAGAGCCTGCTGCTTTCAACCAGTCCCTTTGCGTACAACCATGACTCGCCCGGTCAGGCCATTGTCAATCCGATCGCGGGTCTTTACGAGTTGCCGGTCAATAAGGGTGATGTTGTCGAATTCTGGTACACAGCCCCGGACGGCAACAAGGTCTACAGTTCGACCAGTCCCGAGCGGTTCACCCTCACCAGTGGCGGCGCCTATGGCACCTTGACTGTCAACGCTGATGCATTGCTCAATCAAGAGGGTGATCCCCTCTTCACCACTTATGCCCTGAGCTCGTTCACACAAGAACTCGACGGTTGCACCCGGTACACGGTGCGCTTGAGCTCGGCGAGCAAGCAGAAGAACACACTCAAGATCTATACCGTCGACGACGCAACAGGCTCGATCGATGGGGTGCTTCCATGGGAGGAGGGGTACGCCGATCTCGCGGCCAAGCGTGTGGTGAGGAGTTACCGGTCGCCCCGCTTCCTGCAGACGAGTCGATTTGACAACCTCAAGTTGAGCACCGACGCCTTCGTCTCCTCCTATTTGCGGACAGCAGACGGTGAAATGCTCTTCCCTTGGTCTCAGGCCAATCCCGGTGGCACTGATTCGCTGATTCGCCTCTCCGACAAGGGCTTCGCCTATGACGACGGATCTGGTGGCGCTGTCAAGGATTACCAGGATCTGGTCTTCAGCATCGAGCCGACCTCCGACGCGAAGTCGGCCGATGTGATCATCACCGCCAAGCGAATCACTGCGCAGACATGGTTGGCGAAAGTCACTCAGACAGCGAACGCCATCGCCATCAAGGACGGCGTCATTATCGGTGTCGGCAGGGCGTGCCAGATGCTGAGCCTATTCAAAGGCGATGCAACCATCGTCGAGAGACACGACGAGTCATTCCTCTATCCCGGTTTCGTTGATCCACACGAGCATCTTCTTACGCTTGCCAGCTACGCCACGATTCCTTCAAACACCAACATCACCTGGCCTGCCAATCCCGGAAATATCAATACCTACGAAAACGTCACCGACGTATTGATACACGGACTCGCCGACTTCGAACGTCAGCACAAGGACGATCCGGCGGCCTGGTACGGAGCATTCGGCCTCGACCCATCCATCCTCGGCAATCCGGCGGGAAGCACTGCGACGGACAGCTTGGACACGATCTACAAGGAGGCCTTCACCTTGCCTCCCAAAGAGCTTGTGACGGCGACCCCCGGCTACGGAAGCGGGCAGACGTACATCAACTGGCTCACCTACATCGCCGACGAAGCGGAAAAGATCGAGCCGGGAGCCTCGCAGAGAAAGATCGCCATCTTCTACTCCAGCGGCCATGCCATTGCAGTCAATGCTGCTGGGGTAGAAGAACTGGCAGGGCTTGAGCAGAAATACCCGGAATTCAATTTCGGCATTCTCCAGCAGTACAACCCCACACCGAACGAAGGCCAGCCCTCCTACCTCACAGACGCTATCGGAGGCTACTTTCTCCGTGACGGCGAGTATGGACAGGTCGGTTACTTCACGGGTGTGGCCCTCGAACCCTATGCTCTTGCTCCGATAACTGAAGCCTTCAATGCCTCGAGACTGAGTGATGTGTATGGCCAGTTGGGAAGCAACCTGGAAGCCAACTCGCTGAATCACGCGAGCGTCGGGATCACGGCGGCCAACGACAAGACTTTCGGGAGCCTGACGGGAAGTCCGAACGGTGATTTCACGCTGCAAGGACTCCTACAGTCCAGCGGTTACCAGCCCATCAGGCTCCTGGTCGACCCGCTTTCGACTTTCATCTTCGACGAAGAGCAACAGATCAAGCCCAACTTCCAGCTCGACCCGTTCCAGGGCAATCTCTCAGCCTCACCGAAGGCGATCAAATTCATTCTTGACGGATCCGACCAGGCGATGACCGGCTACATGCCGGCCGACGATCCCTACGTGGTGAAAGGCAACAGCGGAGATACCTATAACCCGTCCTTCGTGCTGTTTCAGGAAACGGCTTCGGGCTGGCAGCCAGTCGGCCTGAGGGACTATCCCATCGCGCCGGGACCCGGCGAGGTCAATGACAGCCTCAATGTCCAGCTGCAACAACTTTGGGATCGGGGCTGGAGCATTCACGCCCACACGAACGGGCAACAGTCCACAACGGCGATGCTTGATGCCTACAAGAAGCTGTATCAACAAGGCGGTTCCAAATCAAAAGGCGGTCCACCGCAGATTCTGGCTCTTGAACACGTGCCTTTCGCCACCGACAAGCAACTCAGGGATCTTGGCAGACTCGGGGGCTTCGCTTCATTCACCAAGGGGCATCTTCAGCACGCCTATCAGTTCGGATGGAACGGCGACAGCTATGAGGGAACCGGCGTGGTCGGCAAGGAGCGGGGCAACGCAATCGTGCGGGCAAAAACAGCTCTGCTCAACGGCGTCAAGATCTCGATGCACAGCGACTTCCCCATCGACTGGGTCGGTTCACTGACTTCGGCCCTGGACCCGAGCAGCACTTTCAAGATGGGTCCGCTGGACTTCATGGCGGAACTGAGCGAGCGCTCGCTGACAGCAATCACGAGAAGCGCAAACAATCCCACAACGGTCGTCAATCCCTGGCAGCGCCTTTCCCGTCGGCAGGCCTTCCTGGCGACAACCCTGTGGTCGGCGGAGAATATGGGCTTTGATCCCTGGATCGGCAGTCTGTCTGTGGGCAAGCTTGCCGATATGACCCTGATGGACAGCAACCTTCTGGACTGGCGAATTCCCCTGCGTTACGCCACGTCCGACCAAACCGGCGTGAATGTTCTGAAAACCTGGGTTGGCGGTAGCGCCATCTACACGATGTGAGCGATGCACGTCACGGGCGAGGTCGAAATCAAGGACCTGTCGATCAATGCCCTCGCACGCTCGCGCGCAGCCGTCGGGACAAGTCGCCCCGCTCGTCCACCGTCACGTCGCTCAGCCCGAGCCAGCCCGCCATCGTGGCCAACTCCCCCGCCAGCGCCCCGGCCACCCGCGCCGGTTCCCGCCCGGGCTCGACGAAGGCCCCGACCACCCGCAGTACACCACCGGCCGTCCGCTCGGCCTTGAGGTCCACCCGCGCCACCAATTCGCCGTCGAGCAGGAACGGCCACACGTAGTAGCCGTACCTGCGCTTGGCGGCCGGGGTGTAGATCTCGAGGCGATATTCGAACCCGAACAGCCGCGCCACCCGGGGCCGGAAGAAGATCAGCGGGTCGAACGGGCACAGCAGGGCGGTCCCGCGGTCGGTGCGCGGCACGACCTGCCCGGCCCGCAGATAGGCCGGCGCCGGCCAGCCCTCGACCTCGACGGGTGCCACCTCACCGGCGCCCACCAACGCGGCCAGGGCGGGCTTGACCTGATCGGCGCGCAGCCGGAAGTAGTCGCGGATGTGGGCCTCGGTGGCCACCCCCAGCGCGGTCGCCGCGCGCATCGTCAACTCCCGTAGCGCCTCGGCGTCGTCGGGCTCGCGAGCGAGCACGTCGGGCGGCAGCACCCGCTCAGCCAGGTCGTAGTGCCGCGCAAAACCACCCCGGTGGGCGGTGGTCAGCACGCCCGAGGCGAACAGCGCCTCGGCCACCCACTTGGTTTCGCTGCGGTTCCACCAGGCACCCTTGCCGCGCCGGGTGGCCGTCTGCAGGTGCGCCTCGATCTGACCCGAAGTGCTCGGCCCGAGTTCGGCCACCGCCGCCACGACCTCGTCGGCCAAGCGGGGATTGCCCTTCACGATCTCCACACCCCAGCGGCCGTGCACGTACTCGCGCATCCGCCACCGCATCAGCGGCCAGTCCTCCACCGACATCAGGGCCGCTTCGTGCGCCCAGTACTCGACCAACAGTCGCGGCGATCGCGAAGTATGACTCCAGGCCGCGGCGTCGAGGATCCCGCGGTCGTAGGGGCCGAGCCGGCTGAACACCGGCGCGTAGTGCGCGCGGACCACGACCGACACCGAATCCAGTTGCAGCACATGAATTCTGCCGATCAGCCGCCGCAGGTCGGCGCGGGCAGGGGTGCGGCCGGACGGCGGTGGGCCGAATCCCTGGGCGGCGACCGCGACCCGGCGGGCGGCGGCGGCGCTCAGCCTCGTCATGGCCGCAGGAAGCTGTGAAACCGGTAGCGCAATCCCGAGGAACTGTCATGCCAGGGAGTGGAGGTGCCGACCCAGGATTCATTGAGGACGGGGGCCAGGGCGTCATCGTCCTCGAGGCGCAGGTCGATCTCCACCTCGGTGATCTCGCACCGAGTGGCGACGGGCAGGGCGAGGTGGTAGATCTCGGCTCCCCCGATCACCCAGGTCCGCTGACCGCTCAGAGCCTCCCCGATGACGCCGGCCACCTCAGCACCGTCGGTCCGGTAGTCGGGGTTGCGGGTGATCACGACATTGCGCCGGCCCGGCAGTGGTCGCAGCCGCGGGGGCAGCGACTCCCAGGTGCGGCGTCCCATCACGACGGTGTGACCCATGGTGAGGTCCTTGAAGCGCGCGAGGTCCTCCGGCACCCGCCAGGGGATGCCGCCGTCGCGCCCGATGACACCGGAGGTGGACTGGGCCCAGATCAATGCGACGGACATCGGGCGGCCCTAGACCGCCACCGGCGCCTTGATCGCCGGGTGCGGGTCGTAGTTGCGGATCTCGACGTCGTCGAAGGTGTAGTCGAAGATCGAATCCCTCTGGTGCACAACAAGTTCCGGGTACGGCCGGGGGTCACGGCTCAGCTGTTCGGTGACCTGCTCGACGTGATTGTCGTAGATGTGGCAATCCCCGCCGGTCCAGACGAAGTCCCCCACCTCAAGACCCGCCTGGGCGGCCATCAGGTGGGTCAGCAGCGCGTAGCTCGCAATGTTGAACGGCACGCCGAGGAACATGTCCGCACTGCGCTGGTAGAGCTGACAGCTCAGCCGGCCATCGGCCACATAGAACTGGAAGAACGCGTGGCACGGTGCCAGCGCCATCTGCGCAATGTCGGCGACGTTCCAGGCCGAGACGATGATCCGCCGCGAATCCGGGTCGGTGCGCAGCAGGTCGACCGCGGCGCTGATCTGGTCGATGTGCTCGCCGGACGGCGTCGGCCAGGATCGCCACTGCACCCCGTAGACCGGGCCTAGATCACCTGTGGCGCTTGCCCATTCGTTCCAGATGGTGACACCGTGCCGTTGCAGCCACTCGACATTGGAGTCGCCGCGCAGAAACCACAGCAGTTCATAGATCACCGACTTGGTGTGCACCTTCTTGGTGGTGATCAGTGGGAACCCGGCCGAGAGGTCGTAGCGCAACTGGTGGCCGAACAGGCTGCGGGTGCCAGTGC
>JBAXUD010000125.1:0-8190 GCA_037129875.1 Mycobacteriaceae bacterium | reverse complement strand
CTGAAGGAGTCTGGGTGGGCACGCGTCGACTGTATGGCGAGTGCGGTGTTCCCGCGTCAGCATGGTTTACCGGAAGGGCCCCGCGGCATGCGGGCGTTCCTATACTCAACTGCTGTGACCATCGCGGGGCGGCTGTTGGACGTCATCGACCGCGACATCCTGCCGCTGACCGAACACGGTGTCGCACAGGGCAACAAAGTCTTCGGCGCGGCGATTCTGCGGAAGTCGGATCTGGCGCTGGTGATCGCCGGCACCAACGGCGAGACCGTCAACCCGCTCTGGCACGGCGAGGTGCGCACCCTCAACGAGTTCTACGACCTGCCCGAACGCCCCGACACCCGGGATTTGATCTTCCTGGCCACCCACGAGCCCTGCACGCTGTGCATGTCGGCCATCACCTGGGCGGGGTTCGACAACTTCTACTACCTCTTCAGCCACCTGGAGTCCCGGGACAGCTTCTCTATCCCGCACGACCTCAGAATTCTGGGTGAGGTGTTCGGTCTGGAGCCCGGCGGCTACCGGCACCAGAATGCCTACTGGACCGCGTACTCGATCCCGGAGTTGGCCGAGTCCGAGGCGGGGCCGCTTCGCGACGAACTCCACGAGCACCAGCAACGAATCCGGGAGCGCTACGCGGCGCTGTCCCAGGTGTACCAGGAATCCAAGAGCGGCAACGACATTCCGTTGCGCTGAACAACCCCGGGGGAAATCAATGAACGCCGTGCCTGCTGATGTCATCTTCGTCAACGGCGTGATCACCACGCTGGACCCCGCCCACCCACACGCCGAGGCGGTCGCGGTCTCCGGTGGCAGGTTTACCGCTGTCGGCGGCGACGCCGACATCAGGAAGCACGCGGGGGAGGCCACCGAGGTGGTCGACCTCAAGGGCCGGCGGGTCGTTCCGGGACTGATCGACGCGCACTGCCACCCCGTCGAGACGCTTTGGATGAAGGACGACTGGGTGGACGCCCGCTTTCCGGACACCAAGTCAGTGGCCGAGACCCTCGAGAAGGTGCGCGACCGTGCGGCCAAGACTGCCAAGGGGGAGTGGATCTTCGTCGCGTGCGTCTCGGCATCAGAGAACAAGTTCGTCGAGAAGCGCCTGCCGTTTAAGGACGAATTATCCACTGCTGCACCGGACAACCCGGTAATCCTGGGCAACGGAACGCATATGGCGATCGTCAACGACACCGCCCTGACGGTTCTGAAGATCGGCAAGGGCACGGCCAAACTGCCCAAGGGCGGCACCGTTCTGCTCGACGAGGACGGGGAACCCACCGGCGTCATCACCGACGGGTTCGCCGACATCCCGAGTTCACCGCAGCCCAGCGAGATCGCGGGTTACATCTCCCAGGGCATACCGGAGTTCTGGAATGCACACGGCTACACGTCGCTGATGGCGATCACCCCGCACCAGCTGGTTCCCGCCGTCCAGGCGGTCAGTGCCACACTCGTCCAACCCAATATCCGTTACTCCGTCTCGGTGTGGGCGGCACCGGACGGCAAGGGCTTCCCGACCGACCTCAACGACTTCGAGATGCCTGCCGGGGCGGATCCCGACTACTTCAAGTTCGTCGGGATCAAGGCCTGGGTCGACGGCGAGAACGACTGTCGAACCGGCTACATGTACCAGCCCTACCTCGGGCATCTGGACATCGACCCGCCCGGCGGCAGAGGGACTCTGGTCACCCCACAGGACGACGCCATCGCCTTCGCCGACTTGGCGCACACCAACGACCGGATCGCCATGCTGCATTGCTCGGGGGACGCCGCGGTCGATATCGGCCTGACTGCCTACGAACACTCCGCGGCCGCGGACCTGACGAACACGTCACTGCGCCGCATCGAGCACTTCGGAATGTTCCAGTTGACCGATTCCCAACTGCAGCGGGCGAAGAAGCTTGCCCAGGAGGGAGTGCTGCGGATCTCGGTGCAGCCGATCTGGTTGGTAGAACTGGTGAAGGCCGACAACGAGAACATGGGCCCGGAACGGACCAAGACCGGCTTCAAGTTCAAGACCATGATCGGCGCGGGCCTGGAACCGGCAGCCAGTACCGATATGACCGGCATCTATTTGGGCAACGTCGAACCCTTCCCCGCCATCGAGGCGATGGTCACCCGGCAGTCCGACGACGGTCTGTTCGAGCCCCAGGAAGCCATCACGGTCGAGGACGCGCTGCGGATGTGGACCCTCTGGCCGGCCAGAGCCATCGGTGAAGGCGAACACCGAGGCAGCATCGAGGTCGGCAAGCTGGCCGACATGACAGTCCTGACCGCTGACCCCTTCGCCATCGCAGCGGAGGCGATTCACACCGTCGCGGCGGCGAAGACGATCGTCGGGGGACGGGTCGTCTTCTCCCGGGACTGATCCGTACGGACGGATTTCTCAATCCGCAGACCGGACCACCGCCACCGAGTGTGCCGGAAGACTTGTATGCGTGGAGCCGATAGCCGGCTTCCCCCACTCGGCGAGCAGTTCGCCGGTGACGGCCACCCCGACCGGTTCGGTCCCCAGGTTGGCGGCGATCGCCACCGCACCGCGCCGCATCATGATCCAGCGCTGGTCCTCGTCGAACTCGATGCACAGATCGGGCAGCCACGGGTCGGCGAGGTCAGGCTCGCTGCGTCGCAACCGGATCAGGGTCCGGTAGAACTCCCGCAGTTCGGCATGCCGGGGCTCGTCGGCCTCCGCCCAGTCCAGTTTGGAACGCTGGAATGTCGCCGGATCCTGGGGATCGGGAATGCAGTCCCCGTCCCAGCCGTGCTCGGCGAACTCCGCCTTGCGGCCCTCGGCGGTGGCACGCGCCAACTCCGGTTCGGGATGGGAACTGAAGAACTGGAACGGCCGGCTGGAGCCCCACTCCTCGCCCATGAAAAGCATTGCCGTATAGGGCGATCCGAGCACCAGCGCAGCCTTGATGGCCAGTTGGCCGGAATCGAGGTTCTGCGACGGGCGATCGCCTGCGGCTCGGTTGCCTACCTGGTCGTGGGTGCAGGTGTAGGCCAGCAGACGGGTGGCCGGGATCAGGGTGGTGTCCAGCGGCCGGCCGTGCCGTCGCCCGCGGAACGACGAATAGGTGCCGGCGTGAAAGTAGCCGTTGCGCAAAGTGGTGGCCAGGGCGGCCATCGACCCGAAGTCGGCGTAGTAGCCCTGCCGTTCGCCGGACACGGCGGTGTGGATGGCGTGGTGGACGTCGTCGTCCCACTGCGCGTTCATGCCGTAGCCGCCGCGATCCCGCGGGGTGATCAGCCGGGGATCGTTCAGGTCGCTTTCGGCGATCAGCGACAGCGGCCGGCCGACGACGGCGGACAGGGCGTCGGTCTCGGCGGCTAATTCCTCCAGAATGTGGATCGCGGTGGTGTCCACCAGGGCGTGCACGGCGTCCAGGCGCAGCCCATCGGCGTGGAAGTCGCGCATCCAGCGCAGCGCGCAGTCGATGATGTAGCGCCGCACCTCGTCCGCGCCCGGGCCGGACAGGTTGACGCCCTGGCCCCACGGGTTGCTTGCCTCCGACAGGTACGGGCCGAAGCGGGGCAGGTAGTTGCCCGATGGTCCGAAATGGTTGAACACCGCGTCGATCAGCACGCCGAGACCGCGGGCGTGGCAGGCGTCGATCAGCCGGACCAGGCCGTCCGGTCCGCCGTAGGGCTCGTGCACCGCGAACCACAGCACACCGTCGTAGCCCCACCCGTGGGTGCCGTTGAAAGCGTTGACGGGCATCAGTTCAACCATGTCGACGCCAAGGTTCACCAGATAGTCGAGCTTGCCGATCGCCGCGTCGAAAGTGCCCTCCGGCGTGAACGTCCCGACATGAAGTTCATAGATCACCGCGCCCTCGACGGAGCGGCCGGCCCAGTCTGCGTCGGTCCAGGCCGCCCGGCGGGCATCCCAGAGCTGCGAGCGCTGGTGCACGCCGTCGGGCTGGCGCGCCGATCGGGGGTCAGGCAGGACGGTCGGGTCGTCGTCGAGGACGAAGCCGTACCGGACACCGGGCGGGCAGTCCACCTCAGCGCGCCACCAGCCGTCGTCGCCGCGGGTCATCGGGTGAAGTTCGCCCTCGAGGTCCAAGCGCACCTGCTGCGGCAGCGGGGCCCATACCGAGAATTCAGCCATCGGTTCTCTCCAGCAACGCTACCGGCAGTTCGCCGAAAAGCTCTGCGGCCGGGGTTGGCCCGTGGTGGTGGACGCCGGTGATCCGGTCGCGCCAGGTTCCCAGCGGCAATTCGAGTGACGTTGCACCCCAGCCGATTTCAGCGAGATGCAGCGTCCATCGGCTGACCGCGACCAGCACGTCGTCACCGCGCAGGAAGGCCAGCAGGTGCTCGGCGGCGGGTCCGGAGGCCAGTGCCGGGCGGTAGCCGCCGCGCAGGAAGCTCTCCGGCCGCTCGCGGCGGGCGCCGAGCGCTGCGGCCACCACCCGCAGCTTCGGATGCTCCAACCGGTGCAGCGCCGCCCGGCGGTCGGCGTAGTCGACCGGCCGGCGGTTATCCGGGTCGACGAGGCTGTCCTCCCATAGTTCGGTGCCCTGGTAGACGTCGGGGATTCCGGGGACGGTAAGTGCCAGCAGCTTCTGGCCCAGGGCGTCACTCTGCGCAGGCGGTTGCACACTGCGCAGAAACTCGGTGAGCTCGGCGGCGGGGGGGCCGTCCAGCACGCTGTCCAGCCAGCCGTGTACCGCTCGCTCGAAGTCCTCGTCCGGGTCCTGCCACGAGGTTCGCCGGCCCGCTTCGCGCAGCGCCTTCTCGGCGTAGCTGTGAAGTCGCTTCCGCAGTGTCGCGCTGACTCGCCCGTCCGCCGGCCACACGCCGAAGATGTTCTGCCACAGAAAAAGTCCGGTCAGCAGGTCGGGGGAGGGCGATGCGCTCTCCCATCGGTGCACCAGCTCCGACCACAGGTTCGGAACCTGGGACAGCACACCGATGCGGGCGCGGACGTCCTCGCCGCGCTTGGTGTCGTGCGTGGACAGGGTGGTCATGGTGTGCGGCCAGAGGTCCGCCCGCACGGCGGCGGCACGGTGGAACTCCGCTGCGCTGACCCCGAAACGCCGCGGGTCCCCGCCGACCTCGTTGAGCGACACCAGCCGGGCGTCGCGGTAGAAGTAGCAGTCCTCCACGGCCTTGGCCGTCATCGCGCCGCACAGCTGCTGCAACCGGGCGGCCGGCTCCGGATGGGTCAGCGCGGACGCCAGAATCTCCAGCGGTGCAGCCAGGTCCGGCTCCGCGGCGATTGTGGTGGCCATCGCCGCCCCGAGCACCTGGGAGAGCACCCGGTAGTCGCTGCGGTACACCCCGACCGCGGAAAGCAGCGCGGCGATTGCGGCCGGCAATCGGGGATGGCCCGCGCCGGTGGCGTGCTCGACCGTCCGGCACAACCGGGCGAGCTCGCTGGCGAGCGTGTTGGTGGTGGTGTCGATCTTCAACTGCCGCAGCGATTCTTGCGCGTCCCGGTAGTGGAAGTCCGCCGTCTTGATCAGTGCGGTGAGGCTGTCGGCTCCGTTCGGGTCGATGAAGACCCCGCCGATTTCGCGCAGGGCGTCGTAGCCGGTGGTGCCGTCAACCGGCAGCGATGGGTCCAGCGGCTCACGGGCGGCCAGGATCTTCTCGATGACGATCCAGGCCTGCGGCCCGACGAGGTCGCGCAGCCGGGTGAGGTAACCGGCCGGGTCGGTCAGCCCGTCGGGGTGGTCCACCCGAAGCCCGTCGACAAGTCCCTCGGCGAACCAGCGGGCCACCTCGGTATGGCTTGCGTCGAAGACCGCCGGATCCTCCTGGCGCAGGCCTGCCAGCGAGGTCACCGAGAAGAACCTGCGGTAGCCGCACACCCCGGAGCGCCAGCCGACCAGTTTGTAGTGCTGACGGTCGTGCACTGCCGTCGGATCTCCGCCGCCGGTGCCCGGCGCGATCGGGAAGCTCATCGAGTAACACCGCAGCACGTCGCCGTCGACCGTCAGCTGGGCCACATCGGCGTCGGAACCCAGCACCGGGAGCACGACGCGGCCTTGCGTGTCGGCGGCCCAGTCGATGTCGAAGAACCGTGCATAGCGGGAGCCCCGGCCATGCCGCAGCACATCCCACCACCACGGATTGTGCTGGGGTAGGCCGATGCCGGCGTGGTTGGGAACGATGTCGACGATCAGCCCCAGGCCGCGTTCGTGTGCGGCCTTGGCCAGCCCGGCCAGCCCGTCTGCGCCACCGAGGTCGGCCGACACCGTCGTGGGGTCGGTGACGTCGTAGCCATGTGTCGAGCCGGGCTCGGCGGTGAGGATGGGGGACAGGTAGAGGTGTGTGACGCCTAGGTCGCCGAGGTAGTCGACGATTTTCTCCGCATCGGAGAAGGTGAATGCATCACCGCTCATCTGCAAACGGTAGGTGGACAGCACCGGATGGCGGGCGTGAGTAGGCATAGCTGCCTGGTCCCGCTAGCCGGTCCTTTGAAGCACGAGCACCGAGCGGCCCTGGACCGTGATCGTCGTCCCGGCCGGCACATTCTGATCGGAGGCGCCCCGAGGGTCGAAGGTATCGATTACTACCGTCCACTCCAAGGCGTACGGGCTTTCGGGAGTGATGAAGTCGACGGGGTAGGCGTGGGCGTTGAAACACAACAGGAACGAGTCGTCGACGATACGTTCACCGCGGGCGTCGGGTTCCTGCAGCGCCTCGCCGTTGAGGCCCACCGCTACCGATTTGATGCCCGAATGCCAGTCGTCGGAAGTCATCTCGACACCGTCGCGCGTGAGCCAGTAGATATCGCGCATGTGGTGGCCGTTGTCGGAGGGGCGGCCGTCGAAGAAGCGGCGCCGCCGGAACACCGGGTGGGCCTTCCGCAGCGCCGTCACCTTGCGGGTGAACTCGAGCATGTCGGCGTACTCACCGGCGTCGCTCCAGTCGATCCAGGTGATGTCGTTGTCCTGGCAGTAGCCGTTGTTGTTACCGCGTTGAGTGCGGCCTACCTCGTCGCCGTGGCTGATCATCGGGGTGCCCTGCGACACCATCAGGGTGACCATGATGTTGCGCATCTGCCGGTGTCGCAGCGCGATGATCTCCGGGTCCTCGGTAAGGCCTTCCACCCCGCAGTTCCAGGAGCGGTTGTGGTTCTCGCCGTCGCGGTTGTGCTCGCCGTTGGCGTCGTTGTGTTTCTCGTTGTAGGACACCAGGTCGGTCAGGGTGAAGCCGTCGTGGCAGGTCACGAAGTTGATGCTGGCGATCGGCCGGCGCCCGGTCGCCTCATAAAGGTCGGCCGAGCCGGTCAGCCGCGAGGCGAACTCGCCCAGCGCGGCCGGTTCTCCGCGCCAGTAGTCCCGAACGGTGTCGCGGTACTTGCCGTTCCACTCCGTCCACAGGCCGGGGAAGTTACCCACCTGGTATCCGCCCTCGCCGACGTCCCAGGGTTCGGCGATCAGCTTGACCTGGCTGATCACCGGATCCTGCTGAACCAGGTCGAAGAAGGCCGAGAGCCGGTCGACGTCGAAGAACTCCCGGGCCAGGGTGGAGGCGAGGTCGAATCGGAAACCGTCGACGTGCATCTCCAGCACCCAGTACCGAAGCGAATCCATGATCAGTTGCAGGGTGTGCGGGTGGCGGACGTTGAGGCTGTTGCCGGTTCCGGTGAAGTCCTTGTAGCGCCGCAGATCGGAGTCCAGCAGGCGGTAATACCCGGCGTTGTCGATTCCGCGGAAGTTGATGGTGGGGCCCAGATGGTCGCCCTCGCCGGTGTGGTTGTAGACGACGTCGAGGATCACCTCGATGCCGGCGTCGTGGAACGCGCGCACCATGGATTTGAACTCGCCGACCGCGCCACCGGCGTGATGGTTGGCCGCATACTCGGCATGCGGGGCGAAGAAGCCGAATGTGTTGTAGCCCCAGTAATTTCGCAACCCGAGGTCCACCAGCCGCTTGTCGGTCATGAATTGGTGCACCGGCATGAGTTCGATGGCGGTGACGTGAAGTGACTTGAGGTGCGCGATCACCGCCGGATGGGCCAGCCCGGCATAGGTGCCGCGAAGGTGCTCCGGCACGGCGGGATGGGTCTGCGTCATGCCCTTGACGTGTGCCTCGTAGATGATCGTCTCGTGGTACGGGGTCCGCTGCGCGTGATCGGAACCCCAGTTGAAGAACGGGTTGATCACGACGCTGGTCATGGTGTGGCCCAGCGAGTCGACATGCGGGGGCTTCCCGCCGGTCGCCTTGTCC
>JBAXUD010000124.1:0-8206 GCA_037129875.1 Mycobacteriaceae bacterium | reverse complement strand
GCGCCGGCGGCGGGAGCGGCGGTGCCGGGGGCGCCGGGCGTGGCCGGGTGTTCGGCATCGGCGGCAACGGCGGCGGAGGCGGTGGCGGCTCCAACGGTGGCCGGGGCGGCAACGGCGGCAACGGATCCTGGCTTCTGGGCAGCGGTGGCGACGGTGGTGGCGCCGGTGACAGCGGAGTGGGCGGCGCAGCCACCGCGCTGCCTGCGCTCGGCGGAGCGGGCGGCACTGCCGGATCCCTCGGCACCCACGGCGCCGTCGGCCCTTTCGGCAAGAACCTCAACCCGTCGGCCACCGCACCGACCATCGCCGGGCCGCTCCTGCCCATCTCGACCACCGGGACCTGGTTGACCAACAGTGACGGACAGGCGGTGATCCTGCACGGCGCCAACGAGGTGTACAAACTGCCACCTTACGAGCCGTCCGCGAGCGGGTTCAGCGCCGACGACGCGGCGTTCCTGGCGGCCAACGGTTTCACGGCCGTCCGGCTCGGCGTCATCTGGTCGGCGGTGGAACCCGAGCCCGGCGTCATCGACACGGCCTACCTCGACTCGATCAACCAGACCGTCCAGACCTTGGCCGGCCACGGCATCTACACGATCCTCGACATGCACCAGGACCTGTGGAGCACCGAACTCCACGGCGAGGGCGCGCCGGCTTGGGCGACGATGACCGGCGGAAAACCGAATCCCGCGCTCCCCTTCCCCATCGGGTACTGGCTTAGTCCCGCGCAACAGCACGCCTGGAAGTCGTTCTGGGACAACGTGGCTGCACCGGACGGACTCGGCCTGCAGGATCATTACGCCCAGATGTGGGAGAGCGTCGCGAGCTACTTCAACGGTGATTCCGCCGTGATCGGGTACGAGGTGATGAACGAGCCTTTCCCGGGCCCGACGTGGCTGGCGACCACGTTCGGCGCCCCGTTCTTCGGCACTCAGCAGCTGGCTCCGATGTACAACCAGGTGGACGCGGCCATCCGGGCGGTCGATCCCAACACCCCGCTCTACATCGAACCGCCCGCTCCGGCGGCAGCCCAGATCGGCAACATCCTCGGCGTTCCGGTCATCCTGGGTGCGGTCAACGATCCCAACACCGTTCTTGCGTGGCACAACTACTGTGCCGGAGCACCCGGTCCGCTCTGCACGTTCATCTCCGAGCGCATCGCCCGGGCATCCGACCGGTATGCCTCCCGCCGCGACATGCCGTCTTACATGGACGAGTTCGGCGCGACCAGCAAGGTCTCTGAGCTCGACACCGAGATGCAGTCCGCCGACAAGCGATTGATCAGCTGGGCGATGTGGGCCTACACCGGCGTCGGCGACATCACCACCACCGGAGCGGGGAAAGACGAGGCCCTGGTGTACGACCCGGCGTTACCGCCGACCGGGGACAACGTCAACACCACCAGCCTGCAGGCACTCGCTGCGCCGTACCCGCAGGTGATTTCCGGCACCCCGAAGGCATGGTCGTTCAAGGACCCTACGTTCACATTCAGTTACTCCACCGCCAAGGTGGACGGCTCGGGAAGCTTCGCCCCAGGCTCGCTGACCACCATCTCCGTGCCGGACGTCGAGTACCCGACCGGCTACACGGTCAGCGTCACCGGCGGCCACGTCGTCTCGGCTCCGAACGCGCCTCGACTGGCCGTCGCCGCCGACGACGGCGCCACCACCGTCGAAGTTGTGGTGACCGCCGCGCCGACGGGATGACTCCCGCCGAGCTAGAACTCTGTGACGCAAGCCTTTTCGCAGATCTCGATGAATCGCAACGCATGGTTGTTGACGCTGGCGGCAGTATCGGACTTCTTCTGTGGAACGACGCCGTTCGCGGTGGAGATTTCGAATCCCTGTTCTTCCCGGCGATCACCGGTTCCCTGCAGAGCACTCGCCAAGGACAATGGGCCACGACCCCGTCGAGTGAAGGAGCCCCGCATGCCGCGCGCAGTGCGATTCAATGAGTACGGCGACGTCGACGTGCTGGAGGTCGTCGACGTACCGCGGCCCACCCCAGCGCCTGGGCAGGTGCTGGTCGCAATGAAAGCCGCGGGCATCAACCCGCTGGAAACCTCGATCCGCAGTGGGCTGATGCGAGAGGTGTTCCCGACCACCTTTCCGGCCGGTCAGGGACTCGACCTGGCCGGGCAGGTCGTCGAACTCGGCGAGGGTGTCGACGGGTTCACGGTCGGACAGGACGTTGTCGGCTTCACCGAAAACCATTCCAGCCATGCCGATTACGTGCTCGTCAATGCCGACAATGTCATTGCCAAACCTGACAACGTCCCCTGGGAGGTGGCCGGCGGGCTTTACGTCGTGGGCACGACGGCCTACGCCGCCGTTGCCGCGGTCGGAGTCAACGCCGGCGACACGGTCGTCGTCTCCGGTGCCGCCGGAGGCGTCGGCTCGCTGGCGGTGCAGCTGGCCAAGCACCGAGGGGCCAACGTGGTCGGGCTTGCCAGCCCGGCCAACCATGAGTGGCTCACCGCGCACGGCGTCATCCCGGTCAGCTACGGCGACGGGGTCGCCGAGCGGATCACCGCGGCGGCCGGGGGCAGCGTGGATGCCTTCATCGACACCTTCGGTGCGGACTACATCCGTCTGGCCATCGATCTTGGTGTTGACCCGCAGCGCATCGATACGATCATCAACTTCGCCGACGCCGCTCAATACGGCGTCAAGACGGAGGGCAACAGCGCGGCCGCCACCGCGCAGGTGCTTGCCGAGCTCCTCGAGCTGATCGATCGCGGTGAGCTGGAGGTCCCGGTCGCCGCCGCCTATCCCCTCGAGGATGTCCGTGACGCCTTTCGCGACCTGGAACGCCGCCGCACCCGCGGCAAGATCGTGTTGGTCAGTCACACGGCGCCGGATCCCGCCGCCGTGATGGCCGAAGAACGTGACTTCAACCAACGCAACATCGATGAGTTCCGCGCCAACGGCGGCAAGGTGGGCGGCCAGTTCGAGGGTTTCCCGTTGCTGTTGCTGACCTCGACCGGCGCCCGCAGTGGCCAACAGCGCACCAATCCAGTCGCCTACTTCGACATCGACGGCAAGATTTACGTCATCGGCTCATCAGCGGGGCGTGACCGAGACCCCGCCTGGGCGTTCAACCTTCGCGCCCACCCAGCCGCAGCGATCGAGATCGGTTATGAAGCACCACGAGCGGTCACCGCCCGCGAGTTGCCCCCTGCCGAACGCGACACCATTTTCCGTGCCGTCGTCCAACGTGCGCCGGGATTCGGCGACTACGAACGAAGCACCGACCGCGTGATCCCCGTGTTCGAACTGGCGCCCGCCTCGTCGACGATGTAGTGAACGGACCCGGCCGGGCCGCTCTTGATCTCCTGTCGAACAATTCATCCTGTCGTCAAGTGGAAAAGCACGCTGAGTGATTCCGCGAGTTCAGGTTTGGCCAAGATGACCACGTCATCACCAGCGCGCAGCTGGGTATCGGCACTGACTGGTACGAGCCGCCGGGCGCGAACCACGATACTCACCCAGATTTCGTCGGCGAGATCGCTGAGCCCTTCGACGGTCGCTCCGTCGGCAGTGGATCCGGCGGCGACGGTGAGTCGATGGACGCCCCGCGGTTCGTCGCGCAACCGAACGCTGACGGCCCAAGGTTCCGGAGTGGTCATTCGCATCGGCACATGCAGCATCCGCGCCAGCGCCGGCACGGAGCTGCCCTGCACCAGGACTGAGAACGCAACGACGACAACCACAATCCCGTAGAGGCGTTCAGCCTGCGGCACATGGGCGGCGCGTAGGAATTCACCGAGGAGGATCGGGACGGCACCCTTCAGGCCGGCGATCATGATGAAGATTCGTTCATTGCGGCGCACACGAGCCGGGAGAAGGCATGCACCGACCGCCAATGGCCGGACCAGCATCGTGATGACGACGCCGAGAACAAGCCCGGGTACCCATACGTCTGCACGGGTGATGATCGCAAGATCGACCGTCAGGCCCAACACGGCGAACGCGACTATCTCGGCGAGACCGGCCAATGCGGCATGGAAGCGTTCGATCTCGGGCTTGTACGGGGCGCGGACATCTCCGATGACAATCCCCGCGATGAAGACCGCCAGAAATCCTGAGCCGTGCGCCAACGTCGCGAGCCCGTAGAGCATCAGGCTGACGGCCAGGGTGCGCAGTGGGTACAGCCCTTCGCTGGGCAGCGATACCCGGCGGATGAACACCACCAAGGCCCGGCCACCCAGGACGCCGATCACACCGCCGATCAGCATCTGCGAAACGAACTCGACTCCAACGGTGAGGAAGCCGGCCGCGCTCAGACCGCCGGCCGCCAACAAGCTGGTCATCAACGCGATGCCAACCGGGTCGTTGGCGCCGGACTCGCCTTGCAGAATGGTGCCGCTGCGACCGATCACTTCGCGCTTGCCCAGGACGGAGAACACCACCGCAGGATCAGTCGGCGCCACCGCGGTGGCTACCAGCAATGCCAGATACCAGCTCATTCCGAAGCCGAGGTGCAGCACGAGGGCGGCGCCTGCCGCGGTGAGGAAGGTACCCAACACACCTACGGCCAAGATCGGGCCGGCGGATTCCCGGAACCGGGGCCAGCCGATGTGCATGCCTCCGTCGAAGAGCACCAACACCAGGGCAATCGTGATGATGCGCTCCACCGTCTGCTCGGGCGGCGTCGGCAACGCAGGCATCACACTCGACGCCAATGCGGACCCGGCCAGCACGAACAGCGGCACCGGGATCTTGACCCGCTCGGTGAGCCTGTTCGCCATCAGAGCAACCAGTCCGACGGCACTGGCAACCAGAATGATCAGGGCATAGTGACCGGAGTCATTCATTACGGCGGCTCGCTAACTGACTGCGTTCAGCGTGAACACACCAACTCAAGCACACGTACCGAGCAGAGACGCCGAATCGTCGGGAGCATCGCTGCGTCCCGCGTCGTGCTCACGCCTTCGTTGCCTACCCCGGCGAGTCAGCAACGACCTCGCTGCGGGCCAACGCGACGATCGAGACGACCATCGCGCCGACGGCGACCCCTAGGCCGACCCAGCCCGACCTGCCGGGTCGCAGCATTTCACCGAGCACGGCAATGCCGAGGACCGAACCGACCAGAGGTTCGCTGACCGCGACAGCAGGAAGTGACGCGGCCATCGTTCCGGCCCGGAACGCCGACTGCTGCAGCGTTGTCGCGGCGACAGCCACCGCCGCCCACGGGAAGAGCTCGGGTGTCTTCAGGAGCGCCCAGAAGCCTTGGCCCAACTGGTCCACCACCGCTTTGGTCAACACGGCAAACAGCCCCCACAACGACCCCGACACCAGGCCGAGTAACACCGCCGCCACCGGCTTGCCGGCCAGGGCCCGGGCAGCCACCAGACACAACACCAGCACCGGGCCGAGCGTGGCGATCACCGGTAACCACATCTCCAGTCCGACGCGGGACTGCCCTTCGGACGGGTCGCCCACCGTGACGATCACCGCGACGGCAGCAGCCAGCACCCCCGCCCACACCCACTGCCAGCGGGTAATCCGCCGCCCCGCATAACGGGCACTCAACGGCAGCGCGAACAGCAACGAAGTGGCCATCAGAGCCTGCACCAGCACCACTGAACCGAACCCGAGCGCCACGGCCTGAAGTCCGAAACCGGCCGCCGCCACCAGGCTTCCCAGCCACCACCGCTTGTCCCGGAGCAACCGCAATAACAACGCAACATGGCCCACCGGCTCATCGGTGACCTCGTGAGCCGAACGCTGTTGGAAGACGTCACCGACAGCGATCAACAGGGCCGCACCGAGGGCGAACACCGAGGCGATGTCCGACCTGTGCACCGCCATATCCTCACACCCCAGGACACCGCTCCACCAACCGGACGTGACCGCGCTCACCGACCGGAAGCGATGGCCGATCTACACAGCAGCCTCAGTGCGGCGAGGCCCGACACGGCGCGCTTCTGTCCGGCTATGCCGGGCTGGCACCGGCCTGAAGAGTGCGCGGTGCGATGCGCCCGGAGATCGATGCCACCGCGATGGTGATCAGTGCCCCGAGGATCAACGCCGACGGTTCGCCGGGTGCGAGCAGATGCGACTCGGTGCCCAGGGTGGCCGCCGCCACCGGCACACCCAATTGCGCTGAAGCCAAGCCGGCGAGTACCAGAGGCTGGCCCAGCAACCGCACAATGCTATGGGCCAGAACGGCGCCGAGTCCGAGGGCGACGCCCAACCCGAGGAAGGCCGGATGCTGCACGAGTTCCCCAACCTGCAGCGAGGCGCCGAGCCACACGAAGAACAGCGGCGCGAAGAAACCCTCGGTGATACCGAACAACTGCCGCGCCAGCCTGCGCGGTTCCCCGACCGCGTTCACCACCAGGCCGATGGCGAAGCCCGCCAACATGATCGACACCTGTGTCGCGATCGCCACCGCGCACAGGGTGAACAGCACAAGAAGGCTGATCCGAAGTTCCAGCGCCACGTGGTTATCCTCGGAGTACCGATGCAGCTTCTGGCGGGTGCCGCGGTTGACGGCGTACTTCAGGACCGCGTAGAGCGCGACCGCACTGACCCCGACGGCCAGCGCCCCCAGCGCCGCGGCGGCGGCCCGCGGTGGGTTGATGGCCAAGGGCAGCAGTACGACACACGCGGAGTCGGCGATCGCGATCTGCGCGGTGACGTCCCTGATCAGCCCTGTGGCTGTGCCGTTGAGGCGCAGACCCTGGATGATCGGCAACGCGATCGCCGCTGAGGATGACGCCATCAGCACCGCGTACACCGCAGCGTTTCCGGTGTGAAAGAACCGGGCCAGCAGCACCGCCAGTCCGGTGGCGGGCAGCCCGACGAGCAGCGCCCGCGCGACGCCGACCGGGATCGTCGCCTTCGCCATCTGCCGGATCGGCACGTGGGTGCCCACCACGAACATGACGAGGGCGAATCCGATATTGGCGAGCAGCGCAAATGTCCGGTCGTCCGCGTCAAGGACCCCGAATCCCGTTCTGCCCAAAACTAATCCGGCGAAGACTTCACCGACGACCACCGGGATCCGCAGCGCGGGGGCGGCGGCGAGCAGCGGGCCGGCCAGCCCGGCCACGACGACCAAGGCCAATGCAGCGAATCCGAATCCGCTCAACCGCGCACCCAGGACACCAGCCGGCACGGGATCGGCGTGTTCTCGTCGGTGAGGTAGCTGGCGCAGACGCGGTGATAGCCGTCGGCGATCTGCATCCGGTCGCAGGCGCTGCCCCGGACGAGCAGGATCGGCGAGAGTTTGGCGCTGCCAGCGATTTTCGCGAGATCCGACCGGACGTGCGGGTTGTCGGCGGAGAGCAGCGTCAGCTCGGCCGCGCGCAGGATATCCTTGGCCTCGCGCAAGACCGGGTCGGCATGGCGCAGCGCTTTCACCGTCGCGCTCACGGTCGCGGCCTCGGCGACCATGCTCAGATACTCCGCCGCCGCGTCGAAGTCGTGATCCTCAGGCTTGTCGAGCCACTTCACTGCCATGACGGTTCAGGGTAGTCCGGTCACCCCACGGTCAGCGGGAAGCGATCCGATCCGCGGTCGGCACCAGGGATCACCGATTCTGCGCCATGCCAATTGACCCCGATGGTGCCACTGGCTGCTCGCATGTCCGGCGACGCATACAGATGACAGAACTTCTCGTTCCGGATACACACCTGTCGCTCCTCACGGTCAAAAGTGTTCCTACTCAAGGTCGAAAGCGTTCTGGATTGCCGTAGACAGCGCTGGCTCCTGATCAGGAAAGATGAACCCGATCTGTTGGCCTAGGGCGGTGATAGGGATTGTGACGATGTTGTCGACGCTAACGACGGACTCACCGTGAAGTCCGTTGCGTAAGCCGACCGGCAGTTCGGTGGACAAACCACGGATCGTGCTCGTGATCGGGGCGACGGTGACGCGGGTGAGATGAGGTCGAACCAGCTCCCTTGTAAGAATCAGGACCGGCCGCGTCTTATCCAGTTTGGCGAGGTGGATCGGCCTCATTCCAGTCCGGTGTCCAGGTCTGCCGCGTAGCCGGCCAGGCTGTCGAAGCCTTCCAGATCGCCGGGCTGTTTGGACAGGAGGGCCGCGTCCCGGGCGGCAATCACCCGTCGTCGCTCCCGCTCGAGAGCAACCTGGACAAACGCGGCTCGGCTGGCGACGTGTCGCCCACGTACCTCGCCGTCGATGAACTCGACAACGTCATCAGGAAGCCGAACCGCGATTTGCTTGCTCACGCA
>JBAXUD010000123.1:0-8209 GCA_037129875.1 Mycobacteriaceae bacterium | reverse complement strand
CATGGGGTTTCTGAAGCAGGAAGTACCCGTCCTCGACTTCGAGCAGTGGAGCACAGGCACCCGGGCGGAGAAGATCCGGCCGATGGCGCGGCACTGGGCCGAGGTGGGATTCGGGACGCCAGTGGCGCTGCACCTGTTCTACCTGGTCAAGATCGGGCTTTACATCCTCGGGGCAGCGCTGTTCGCGTTGGCCACCAAGGGCATCGACGGCTGGAGCAACATCGGGAGTTGGTGGACCGAGCCGATCGTCTTCCAGAAAGTCGTGCTCTACACCATGCTTTTCGAGGTCGTCGGGCTCGGCTGCGGGTTCGGCCCGCTGAACAACCGCTTCTACCCGCCCATGGGATCGATCATTTATTGGTTGCGGCCCAACACCATTCGGTTGCCACCCTGGCCGAACCGGGTGCCGCTGACCCGTGGCGACAACCGCGACCCCGTCGACATCGTGCTGTACGGGGCGCTGCTGGTGGTGCTGCTCGTCGCGCTGTTGTCCAACGGCGCCGGGCCGATCCCGGCGCTGGGCACCGACGTCGGCCTGCTGCCGGCGTGGCAGTCCTGGACCGTGCTGGTGCTACTGGGGTTGGCCGGCCTGCGCGACAAGGTCATCTTCCTGGCCGCCCGCGGCGAGGTGTACGCCCCGTTCGTCGCGGCGTTCCTGTTCGGCGGCCCCAACGCGATCGTCGCAGCCAAGTTGGCGTGCATGGTGATCTGGCTGGGCGCGGCCACCTCCAAGCTCACCAAGCACTTCCCGTTCGTCATCTCCACGATGATGTCCAACAGCCCGGTGATCCGCCCCCGAGCAGTCAAACGTGCCTTCTTCGAACACTTTCCGGACGATCTGCGCCCCGGACGGCTGTCGCGTGCGGTGGCCCATGTGAGCACGGCGATCGAGGGACTGGTGCCCCTGGTGCTGTTCTTCTCCCATGGTGGCTGGCCCACCACGGTCGCGGCCGTCATCATGGTGTGCTTCCACCTCGGCATCCTGTCGGCCATCCCGATGGGGGTGCCCCTGGAGTGGAACGTCTTCATGATCTTCTGCGTCCTTTTCCTCTTCGTCGGCCACGCCGACGTCGGTCTGTCGGATATGACCAACCCGCTGCCGGTGATGCTGTTCGCCGCAATGGCGAGCATCGTGATCGCCGGAAACCTTCTGCCGCAAAAGATCTCCTTCCTGCCCGGCATGCGCTACTACGCCGGCAACTGGGACACCACCCTGTGGTGCGTCACGCCGTCCGCGGAAGCCAAGATCGACAGGGGAATCGTCGCGATCGCCAATATGCCGGCCGCCCAGCTGGAGAAGTTCTACGGCAGCAAGGAAGCCGCACAGATCCCGATCTACATGGGCTACGCCTTCCGCGGCTTCAACACCCACGGCAGAGCGCTGTTCACCCTCGCGCACCGGGCGATGGCCGGGCGCAACGAGGACGAATACTCGGTCACCGACGGCGAGCGGATCTGCAGCATGGCCATCGGCTGGAATTTCGGCGACGGCCACATGCACAACGAGCAGTTGATCGCCGCGCTGCAGCGGCGTTGCCACTTCGCGCCGGGGGAGGTGCGGGTGGTGCTGCTCGAAGCCCAGCCGCTGCACCGGCAGACCCAGCGCTACCGGCTTGTCGATGCCGCCACCGGCGAGTTCGAGCGCGGTTGGGTCGAGGTCGCCGACATGGTGGTTCGCCAGCCGTGGGACGACAACGTGCCGGTCCATATCGAGGGTCGCAGCGGCTCTCTTTGACCAAACGGTTGGTTGGTTGTCAGAATCGAGGGGTTACCCCATCTGACAACAAAATTTGACAACCTAATTTGACAACCTAAGGAGACGTCCATGGCGGAAGCGGTCATCGTCGAGGCTGTGCGCGCACCGGTCGGCAAGCGCAACGGCGGACTGTCCGGGGTACACCCGGCGGAACTGTCGGCACAGGTGCTGCGCGGGCTGGTCGAGCGTGCCGGAGTCGATCCCGAAATCATCGACGACGTCATCTGGGGCTGCGTCATGCAGGCCGGCGAGCAGGCACTCGACATCGCCCGCACCGCGGTGCTGACCGCCGGCTGGCCGGAGACCATCCCGGGCGTGACGGTCGACCGCCAGTGCGGTTCCAGCCAGCAGTCGGTGCACTTCGCGGCTGCCGGTGTGGTGGCCGGTCATTACGACGTCGTCGTCGCCGGTGGTGTGGAGTCGATGTCGCGCACCCCGATGGGCGCCTCGCTGGCCAACGGCGGCAACCCGTACTCAGCCAACTTCAAGGCCCGCTATACCCGCAGCCCCAACCAGGGGGTCGGCGCGGAGATGATGGCGAAGAAGTGGGAGCTGAGCCGCACGATGCTCGACCAGTTCTCGCTAGACTCACACGAAAAGGCCGGCGCGGCGCAGGATTCCGGCGCGTTCGACGATCAGATCGTCGGGATCAAGGATCCCGATGGCAATGTCGTCCTCAAAGACGAAGGCATCCGCCGCGGTACCACCTTGGAGAAGATGGGCCAGCTCAAGCCGGCCTTCTCCGAGGACGGGGTGATCCACGCCGGCAATTCCTCGCAGATCTCCGACGGTTCGGGCGCGCTGCTGTTCATGTCGGCGGAGAAGGCGAAGTCGTTGGGGCTCAAGCCGCTTGCCCGGGTGCACACCGCCGTGCTGGCCGGTGCCGACCCGGTGATGATGCTCTCGGCTCCGATTCCGGCCACCCAGAAGGCGTTGAAGCGTTCCGGGCTGAGCCTGTCCGATATCGGCGCCTTCGAGGTCAACGAGGCCTTCGCCCCGGTTCCGATGGCCTGGCTCAAGGAGATCGGCGCCGACGAGAAGAAGCTCAACCCCAACGGCGGGGCGATCGCCCTGGGACACCCGCTCGGCGGCTCCGGCGCTCGCATCATGACCACGCTGCTCTATCACATGCGCGACAACAACATTCGCTACGGCCTGCAGACCATGTGCGAAGGCGGCGGCCAAGCCAACGCCACCATTCTGGAACTCCTTTAATGGCCACGTCGGACGAAGCAGTGTCTAATGGTCCGACTCCTCAGGGATCGTCGTCGGACGCCGTCCCCGGCGCTCTCACCGAGCGCCGGGGCAACACCCTGGTCGTCACCATCAACCGCCCGGAGGCCCGCAACGCGGTCAACCAGGCAGTCAGCGTCGGTGTCGGCGATGCCCTGCAGCAGGCGCAGGACGATCCCGAAATCCGGGCCGTGGTGATCACCGGAGCCGGCGACAAGTCGTTCTGCGCCGGCGCGGATCTCAAGGCACTCTCGCGTGGGGAGAACATCTTCCACCCGGATCACCCGGAATGGGGGTTCGCCGGCTACGTGCAGCACCTCATCGACAAGCCCATCATCGCCGCCGTCAACGGCACCGCGCTGGGAGGGGGGACCGAACTGGCACTGGCCAGCGACCTGGTGGTCGCGCAGGCCAGCGCCCAGTTCGGGCTGCCTGAGGTCAAACGCGGACTGATCGCGGCGGCGGGCGGGGTATTCCGCATCGTTGACCAGCTGCCGCGCAAAGTGGCCATGCGACTGCTGGTCACCGGCGAACCGATCACTGCCGAGGAGGCGGCCCGCTGGGGGCTGATCAACGAGGTCGTTCCCGACGGGACCGTCCTTGATGCCGCGCTGGCTTTGGCCGAGCGGATCACCGTCAACGCCCCACTGGCTGTGCAGGCCTCCAAGCGCGTCGCGCTCGGCGTCGACGAAGGAGCCATCACCGCCGAGAAGGACTCCTGGAAGCGGTCCAACCGGGAGATGCGGGCGGTGTTCAGCTCCGAGGACGCCATGGAAGGCCCCATGGCGTTCGCCCAGAAGCGCGCACCGGTCTGGAAAGCCCGGTAAGCGCGCCCCGCAGCGGTTAGGCCGCCGGCTTGGCGGTCGTCGTGGTCGGCGTCGCCGACGCGGTGGTGGCCGGTTCGCTGGCCGCAGTGGTCGAGGCCGGGGCTGACGACGTGGTCGCCGGAGTCTCCGACGCCGAGGTCGCCGCTGTCGTCGACGTGGCCGAGGTGGACGACGTGGACGTGGTCGCGGTGGCACTCGTCGAGGTCGTGCCCGCCTCGGCGGCCGGCGTCGGCGGGGTCAGCACGGTGTCGATCATGTAGATGTAGGCGCCGTGGGCGGTGTAGGCGCAGACCAGCTTGGCGTCGTTGACCTTGACGTCACTGCCCTTGCCGACGATGTTCACAGTCCGGCCGTCCTGAGTGGGCATCTTGCCCTGCACGTCGTTGGGCCCGAGGTATCCCAGCACCAGGTGGTAGAAGAGCGTCGGCAGCAGCACCACCGGGTCACTCTTCAGCGTCGCCAGGGTGGCCGGATCCAGCTTGGCGAACGCCGCGTTGGTCGGCGCGAAGACCACGTAGGGGCCGCCGTCGAGGACGTTGACGATATTGACATCGGGGTTGAGCTTGCCCGAGATCAAGCCGCTGAAGGTGCTCAGGTCGGGGTTGCTGGCCAATGCCTCGGAGCCGGTCTGCAGCGCCATCGAGGCGATGGAGCCCGGGCCGGTCGGCACCAGTTTGCGGTAGGCGTCACAGCCGGAACCCTGCGGGTCGGGCACCTTGGTCGAGGTCGGGACCGGTCCGGCGGGCGACACGGGGGCCGGCGCCGTGGCCGGGGTGGGCTCTGGAGTCGGAGTCGGCGACGGGTCGGCGTACGCGGTCGGAACGGCGACGGCGATCGCGGCGATGGCCGCGGCCACGCCGAGTGTCTTGGTGCGAGTGCTCACGGGGACTTCTCCTGGTTCTCGTAATGCGGTGAAGACCGCAACGCCTGTGGAATCGTAAACGGGCGAGGTTTCGTTACCCAAAACGGCGGATGCCGCCGGAAATCGCAGGTCGCTAGCCCGATGCTGTGATGAGGCTTAAGATGCAACGCATGGCTGACAACGGCAGCGGTCCCCTGATCGTGACCCTGCGCGGTCATCAGCCGCACGTGGACGCCGACGCCTGGGTGGCCCCCAACGCCACCCTGATCGGCCAGGTCAGCCTGGCCGCGCGCGCGAGCGTCTGGTATTCGGCGACGCTGCGGGCCGAGGTGGAACCTATCGAAATCGGCGCGGGCACCAACATCCAGGACGGGGTGACGGTGCACGTCGACCCGGAATACCCGGTGCGGGTCGGCGCCGGGGTGAGCGTCGGGCACAACGCCGTGCTGCACGGTTGCACGATCGAGGACGGCGCCCTCATCGGCATGGGGGCCATCGTGCTCAACGGCGCAGTGGTCGGGGCCGGGTCGCTGGTTGCCGCCGGTGCACTTATCCCGCAGGGAGTCTTGATTCCGCCGCGCTCGCTGGTTGCCGGGGTGCCCGGCCGGGTGCGCCGGGAACTCAGTGACGCCGAACTGGCCGCCAACCGTCACAACGCCGTCGTCTATGAACACCTGGTCGAAATGCACCGCGAGGTATCGATCTCGGATGTCCGGTGAACGCGGCGAGATCCGTTGGCCGCGTGCGCGGACTGGCCGTCGCTTTGGGGGTGGGAGCTGCGGTCCTGACCGGTTGCGGCATAGCCGCAGCAGACCCGGGCTCCACTGATTCGTCGTCGACCGCCGACGCCGCGGCATCTGCGGGGCCCACCCGGGCTTCCACCAACGGCAGGCGAACGTCGAGGGTGCCGGAATCACCCCGTGCCGCGTCGTCGGCCGGGTCCGGCCTGAGTGCAGCTGATGACATCACGCGTGCGGCGGGGTCGCCGAACAAGGACCTTCGCCCCGCGCCATCGAGGCCGAGCCGTTCATCGTCGGTGTCGACGCGCGTGATCACTGCCCCCGCGTCCCCTGCGGTCGCCGACATCGACTCACATGCCGGCGCCGGGGTGGCAAGTCCGTCTGCGGCGGTTTCGGTGGCGGGGCCGTCGATCACGGCGAGCGCTGCGCAGGCATCGCCGTCCCTGCCACCCCTGAGCGCATTGAAACCGGCGAGCGCATCGCTGAGGCCGTTGTCGGCGTTGGTCGCATCGAACCCGCCCAAAGCGATGACCGTGGATCCCGCCACCACCGCCACTGTCCTGGGGTTTGCCGGGGTACTCGCCGTGTTGTCCATCGGGTTTGTGAACGTGGTCGCCGCACTCAATCCGGCACCCCCGAGTCCGTCGACCGTGACCCCGACGCTGCACCTAAACGGTTTGGACTTCGTTCCCAGCTCCGCCAAAGAAGTCACCTCCCAATACGGACGCTGGACGTACCCACCGGGTATGCCCGGCCTGGTTCAGGGCCGACAGCAGTTCGACGTCGTCGACGCGAAAACCGTTGAGCGAGTTGGAACGTTCGACGCGATCGTGGGCACTGTCACCGCGCTTCACTACACATCGCTGCTCGTCATGTCCAATGATGGAACCAACGTTGGTACCGCCGCCGGGCAGATTCCGCCGGCGGGCTCGTTGATCACCAGCTTCGATTTCGGGCGCATCGGGTTGTCGTACTCCGCCATGCCGTCGCCGTCGGGCGACGTCGTGTCCGTCAAGATCACGACGCCCTCCGGCGATATCCCGCTGACGCTGAAGTTCGACGCCGCCAAAGGGATTGCCGACCATACGGTGGACAACAGGCCGATAGTGCTGGCCAATGGCTTCAGCATTGCGCCCGCCGACCCTGACGCCGAAATCTTCACTGGGACAAGCGGAATCCTGCCCCTTTACACGACGGTGCAGGGGCATCAGGTCTTCAGCGTCTACGATTCGGCCGGGCAGGTGGTCGGCAGCTTCGATGGAGTATTCACCACCACGTCAGACATCCTCAAGACCTACACCCAGGCGGTCATGGTGACTGCCAACGACGGAATCAATGTCGGCACTGGCGCCGGCCAGGTTCCACCGGTCGGAACGGTGTACAACGTCATCTACCGGGAATCCGACGATCACTATTACCTGTACTCGGCGTTACCTTCGCCATCCGGCAACCAGGTCTCGATGATCCAGGTGAAAGAGGGTGTCGTCTCCCGCAGTGGCCTCACGTTGTTGGACGCATCGGCACCTCCTGCCACCGGTTCCCTCTCGGCCGCCGGTGGCTACCGGTTCGTTCCCGTTTCCGCCCTGCAGCCGGCTGGAGTCAACGGACTCCCGCCCAAGGAGGTCCAGATTCAGGGGTATCAGCAGTTCGATGTCTACGATTCGGCCGGAATCAAGGTCGGGTCGGTCGATGCCGACGTCTCCAGACAGTGGGATCTCTTCGGCATCCGTAGCGAGGCGCTTCTGGTCACGAGGGTCGCACCGGACAACATCGGTGACGTGCCGCCTGTCGGCTCGGTGTTCAACTTCGTCTACTCCGGTGACAGCGGATTCGGATCAGCTCACTCATTCACGCCGTTGGCATCCGGTGACCTGACGTCATTCAAGCTCGTGACGCCATGGGGAGACATTCGCCTGCCCTCCACGCTGAGCCCGGCGAAAAGCCGCCCCCAGGTCACATACTTCAGCCCGTTCTTGACGGTGTGAGGTTCCCCCGGCTGACGTCAGGCTCGTGTCATCGATTCCGGCGGGATTTTTTCGTACGGTGATCAGGATGCGCATCGACCACATCCGTGCGGTGGCTACCAGAGAGGCGCTGCAGCAAGAGGAGTCGCCGTCGGTGGTGCGCCGCCGCCGGCTGATCGTCTGCGTGGTTCTGGTGGCCGGTGCGGCGCTGATGGCCTATTCGCTGACCCGTCCGCCAGGTGATCCGTCGTTCTACTGGCTGACGCTGGCGTTGGCCGGGGTGTGGGCGCTGGGTGCGCTGCTGTCCGGGCCGCTGCATTTGGGCCGGACCACCTGGCGTACGACGGCGAAGCGCCCGGTGATCACCGGCGCCGCGATGGGGCTGCTGCTCGGCGGCGCCTTCCTGGCCGGTGGTCTTGTGGTTCGCCACATCCCGTTCATCGCCGATCCGATCACCGCGGTTCTGGTGTACACCAACCATGGCCCGCATTTGCTGATCGTCCTGATCGCGATGGTCAACGGTGTCGCCGAGGAACTCTTCTTCCGGGGTGCGCTCTACAGTGCCCTCGGCCGGTGCAATCCCGTGCTGATATCCACCGTGCTCTATTCGGCCGCGACATTTGCCGCCGGCAACCCGATGCTCGCCTTCGCCGGGTTGATCCTGGGTGCGGTGTGCGGTGTGCAGCGCCGCGCGACCGGCGGCGTGTTGGCGCCGGTCCTGACCCACCTGGTCTGGGGACTCATGATGGTGCTGGTGCTTCCGCTGGTCTTCGGCTTCTAGCCGACGGCTCGCGTTACTCGTCGGCGAAGCGCGGCGGGCGGCGCTG